>DAOWIM010000009.1 GCA_030640905.1 bacterium | reverse complement strand
TGCCGATGTACGGCATGGATATGGCTCGCACAGGCGGCTCTGGTATCGCCCTCGGTGATCCTGATTGCAATCTGAATCTCGAGTGGCATTACTTCAACGCTGGCGGTCCTAATCGGAACGCTCCGATGATCTATGACGGCATGGTTGTTATGGGTATCATGAATGGCTATGTCGTACTCGACCTGGCCACCGGCGCTGAAATTGAGATGCTGGACCAGACCCATGCTGCTGCAGGAGATCCTGATGCGGTGGGACGCATGGGTTTGCTGAACCGTGCCACACCTATGGTGGTAAACACCGAGGTTGAGGATCCGGATAACCCGGGCACATCACTTGGCATTATCGATATCGTTCTTTGCCCGACGGCTTCCACACGCCGCGTCTCCGCCTTCAAGTGGGGAACGTGGGAATGGTTGTGGTTTACCGAAAGAGCCAGTATCGATATTCGTTATGCCAACTTTGTAGTACTCGGTGATAACCTGTATTTCACTGCTGAAGATGCTGAACTCTTTGCTGTCGATCTATACAATGGTCAGCCGTTGGCTACATGGCCTACTCCTGATGGCAGCATTGATATTGGCGACAACGCAGTTCTCGCCGGTTGCACCGACGGTACAAACCTGTTCTTCGGAACTGGTCACTACGACGGTCTCGCCGCTGGCGACATCTACATGATTGATCCGGCTGACGGTACTATTCTTGATTACTACACGCAGTCCAATGCTCTTGAAGGGCCGACTTACTGGCCGTGGATTGATCCGGTAGATAACGTTGAAGGCTTCTTCGGCAGCATGAGTTATGATGCGATGAATGGTGTTCTTCTGGCCAACTCCGATATGAACGGAGCGGCTCAGAAACCGGCCGATGGCGATCCTCCGGATGGCGTCTATTACGTTATTGCCATTGACAATACGGCTAAGACTATGACGATGGCCACAAGTGCGTATTCCGCAAGGACGCTTTACACGGGTCCGATCATTGATCAGATGCGTGTAATCATACCTGCGAATTCCACTTGGATCAATCCTCCGCTGGGAGGCAACATTCTTGCTTTCCGTAGAATCCAGGGTGATAGGTCCTATATCACTGCTTTCCCGACCTTCCAGGGCGGCCATATGGGCCAGCCGGCACTCAGCTGCGAAGAATATCTACCTGATATTTATGTCGCTGGTTGCAATGCGAGTGACGGATACTACGAAGGTGGTTTCCTTGCATTCTTCAATGCCGATGACGGCGAACGGATTTTCTATCGCAAGGTTGAATCCGGTGCCACCGTCTTTGACAATGTTGTGGGTGTTTCACTCGGCGTAGCCGAGGTTGAAGTTGAGCCTACTATCTTTGAAGATGTGACTTATCTTGTTACCGCTGACATGCAGGGTAGCATCTACGGCTTCAAGCATGGCGATGTTGATCGTGCGCGTCTGGAAATCATGGATTATCTGCCGAAGGTTAACGTTAGCTTCGGTAGTGCGATTGTAGACCTGGAATTCACGGACATCCTGCACAACTCCGGTTGTGAAGTCCTGAATATCGCGAGCATTACAATTGATCCTGATACAGAAGCTACTGGTACGAGCACCCCTGACTTTAGCTCCTATTTTGAAGGTGTGCGTCCGGATGTAGTCAATACGGCTTCCTCCATCGCCACCATGATGACCAGCGATGGTAAGTTCCGTGAGTTCGACGTCAATGACGCCGGTCTCACTGGCACCATCGACCTGTTCGCACGCGCCACTAAGACAGAAAATGTCGGCCGCATGGCTGCCGTTGTTACTGATATGACGTGGATGGTTGGTTACCCGGGTACTCCGCTTACCTACCCTGCGACTATTGGTCCGAAACAGTTTGGTTCGATTGCATTCCAGTGTGACCAGAGTGCACTTGATCGTGGTCCGCACGAATTCTATCTGATCATTGACTGTGACGATTTTGACCATTATATCAACGACGTCAACGGCAAGGTGGCTGCTAACTACCCGCCAGGAACAACTCCTGGCTACCAGGGCCTCAAGCCGCGTATTTTTGCCAACGTTATCGGCGGTTGTATCATTGATACCACCTCCCTGTACTTCGGTATGAACGATGGCGAGAACCTGCAGTGGGTCACTAACACCGCTCGCCTGGGTACTGGCGACTGGGATCCGCATTGCTGGTTAGTTGATGGCGATGGTAGCTCCTGGTACCAAGCCTCTTACATCTACGGCGTTGATAAGTACCGCCTGGCTATGAACAGTCAGGACTGGACCAGCGGCGGCGGTGAAAACAACGGCTTCTACGGTGCTCAGGGTGATCCGAACTGGTGCGACAATGACTGCAAGCCGGCCGTATTGACCGACGTAGTCATGGGTCAGATCAGTGACGACGGTGTCACCTATCTCGACGTTGAAGGTATGATGGGTGCCCGGACATATGTTGACTCTGTGTTCGGTTACTACGATGCCGGCGATGCCGCTGACGATCTCTGGACATGGCACAAAGGTTGGGAAACCGGTCGTATGGATGATACTCTTTCCATCGGTCTCATGGTTGACCAACGCACCTTTGGTGCTATCAATGTTCAGCAGTTGGCAAACCTTACGCTTGACGTGATGGACTTCACTGAACGTAATGGCAATGCCGTCGATGACTGGTACTTCGGTTCGTTCCATGACTATGACGTTGGTAGCGACGTGATGGCCTATGACGCCAGCATCTCCTCGGCGTGGGCTCATAACGCTGCCGGCGGCGCGACTGCCTTGGGTTCGGTCAAGATTCCGTTTGGTGCTGGTTATACTCCGATCCTCGGTGCCGTGAAAATGTGCGGCCACGACGGTCTCTGGTCTAGCGATCCGTATTATGATAATGCTTACCTGTGGATGAGTAATGATGGTGGCACCGGTTCCTACTGGGGCCAGGCCTTTGAGTTCTCGACCACCGGTGACGAACAGGGTCATATCTCGATTGTTGGTCACGACTTCCCGGCGGCGGTGGATCCTATCAACGATCCGTCAACCTTCCGGTTTGCCGTGGCTAACTTCCAGTTGACCACGCTCACTGACGCCTCTGATGCGGCGGAGATTGCTCCTACCGCTCATATGGCTAACAAATGGGCCGGCTTCGGTCGTGGCGATGTTGACAACAACAATATCCTCAATATTGGTGATGTTGTTTACCTCAACCGCTACGCTTACGATTCCGGTAGCAACCCGGGTCCCATTCCGTTCGAACATCTCGGTGACGTTGATAACGACGGCGATATCGATATGGACGACGCTCTGCAGCTTAAGGATTACATCATCAATTTCAATCCTGCCGCTGCTCCGCTGAACGGCTGGGCTTCGTGGACATCAACTGGTTGCCCGTAATACAGGTAAACAGTTGAAATAAGTAGATTTCAAATCTACTGAAATAGAAGAAGCGAGGAGTTTTCTCCTCGCTTCTTTTTTTCTGGTCGCCGGACACCTCACTATCTATCATGATGTATGACCAATGATTCCGACAGAAAGATCGAAGCAATCGTTCCCCTGCTGACCGACCTCTTTGTAATTGAAACAGTTTACCGACAAAACAAACAGATAGTCTTCAGCCTGGCCTACCGAGCAGATCGCCGCAAATCGCTCCAACTCCTTAGAGACCGTCTCAAACTTGCCGGGTATCGATCAACCGATGATACCTCCGGCGCCAACCTGATCCTCACTGTTGATCCCAAGCCCCGGTTCCGAATCCCGCCGTTGAACGTCGTCCTGTTTGTGGCCACTCTTTTTTCGGTTTACTTTGTACCGGTTTTTCTCAGAAACCTCTCTGCCACAATGTTCACCACGGTGATCGACCCGGCGCAACTGCCAACCGGCATGATTGATGAAATCAAGCTGGCAGCCTCTCTTGTACCACAGACGTTTGCCAACACCATGACCGACCTGGCTTCGGGAGTTGGTATCGAATTCACGCTGGCCATGATATCGATCCTGTTCATACACGAGATGGGCCACTTTGTCGCCAGCCGTCGGAGGAACATCGTAACTTCGTGGCCATACTTCATTCCAGCGCCAAACATCATTGGTACTTTCGGTGCCATCATCAAATCGAAATCCCCGTTCCGAAATCGACGCGACCTCATTGAGGTTGGCGCAGCCGGGCCAATCGCCGGATGGTTAGTTGCGGTTGGGTGGTTGATCTATGGGTTGTCGCAATCAAGTATCGTACCGGGTGCCACCTTCCAGCCGGGAGCTCTGGCATTCTCACTCGAGGGAGAATCAATTTTCATGCGCATCTGCGGCCTGGCCATGCTCGGACCTCTGCCAAGTGCTGGACACTTTTACCATCTGACCGAAGCGGCCTTCGCCGGATGGGTAGGCTTGCTGGTCACCGCGATCAATCTCCTGCCGATGGGCCAGCTCGACGGCGGCCACATCATCTACGGTCTGGCTCCCCGCTCCCAGAAAAACCTCGGGAAATTCTCGATGGTTGCCCTGATCGTTCTTGGATTATACTGGCCGGGCTGGTGGCTGTTTGCGGCCTTTGGATTGATCTTCGGGGTAGCCCATCCCCCCACTCTCGACGACACAAAAAAACCCGGCCGGACAGCCAGATTAATCGGTATTGCAGCTCTGATAATTCTCGCGCTCTCGCTTACACCTATACCTTTTCGGTAGCCACCGGGGCATCCGGAACCGCGACATCGTCATCGTAATCATACAGCTCTTTGATATCAATTCGTCCCTTGCCGAGCACCTCCATGAAAGCATCGACCATCGTCGGATCAAACTGCGTCCCCTTGTTCTCCACCAATTCCTTGACCGCAACATCCACGCCGGCACCCTGCCGGTACGGACGGTCTGAGAGAATTGCATCGAAACAATCAACCACGGCCAGCAGACGACCTTCGACCGGAATATTCTCGCCCTTCAATCCCCGCGGATACCCTTTGCCGTCAAATCGTTCGTGATGCGCTATGATGTATGGCGTTGCGGGTTTGAACAGATCGATCCCCTTGATAATTTTCAGTCCAAGCATCGGATGAGACTGCATCGAGGCCAACTCTTCGGCGGTTAATTTGCCCGGCTTCTTCAAAATACTGTCTGGCACACCGATCTTGCCTATGTCGTGCAAGGTGCAGCCCATGATCAGATCATAGATAGCCGTTTCGTCCCAGCCAAGGTGCCGCGCCAGCACTTCGGCAATTTGGCAGACGCGATCAGTATGACCGGCGGTGTATGGATCACGCGCCTCAATGGCATTGGCCAGACCTCCAATCGCCTGCAGGTATGACGACCGTAGAAATTGATACAGTCGCTGATTTTCGATAGCCGAGGCGACCGAGTTACCCAAGATATTAAGAACGTCCAGTTGACCTTTGATGATCTCGTTAGATGTTGTCAGCATCAATAGATTGATAACACCATGCAACTTGCGCCGGACAAATATCGGACGCGAGACCAGGATTCGGTTGATAGCATGCCCGTCTTCTCGCTGCACTTTCTCAACTTGCACATGCGGTCGTGGGCTACGGGTATAAGCAAATTTGAGAATAGTTGATTCATCCAGCACTTCCCCAACGACAGACTCCGAGGCCGCCCCCTGAGCTTTTCTGATCGTCTCCCGTGTCTTGGGGTCAATCTGGATTATTCCAACCGCTGAGGCTGAGAATTCCTTCAAACAGAAATCCACAACCATATCAAGAAATGGCACAATCTCTGTGCCGGCTCCTGCGGCATTGACCACCTTGAGAAATTCCACCTGGCCGCGAAGGGTCAGATTGTCGCGTTTCATCCGTTGATGATCAAGGCCTCTCTTGATAGCCGTCCGCAGTTGCTCCAACTTGAACGGCTTGACCAGAAAATCATAGCCACCTTTCTTCAGTACCGATATTGCAGTCTGCACGGTCGGGTGGGCGGTCATCAGGATGATAACAGCGTCGGGGTGCTGGGCCAGCGCCGACTCCAGAACCTGAACCCCCGAATACTCACCCATCACCAGATCGGTCAATACAAGGTCAACGTGATTATTCTCTATGTATTCAAGAGCCTGTTTGGGGTTGGTGAGAGCTACAACATCATACTTGTCAGCCGCCAGCGCTTCTTCGACGACGCTACAAATATACTTCTCGTCGTCGACTACCAGAATGTTTGGTCGTTTGCTGTCGGTCACCGGTAATCCTTTTTTTGATTCATCAATACATGTATCGGATACCGATGCTCAACCGACACCACCTGCATAGCATCTGTTGAAAGATTGCGCTTGGGAAATTCAGGCCCGGGCGTTGATATACTCGCCGGCCTTATAGGAGGAACGAACGAGAGGACCCGATACTACCGTTTTGATTCCGGCTTCTCTGGCCAATCTGGCCATCTCGACAAATTGATCGGGGTGAATGTACTCTGCAACAGGATAATGATCGGAGGAAGGTGCCAGATATTGTCCGATGGTTAAGATTGAAACACCGCTATGGGCAAGATCCGAAAACAGGTGGCAAAGTTCGTCACTTGTTTCCCCCAGACCAACCATCAACCCGGACTTGGTCAAAATAGAGGATTTCTCGGCAACTTGTCTCAGGAGCTCAAGCGATGTCTCCAGTTTCGCTCCAGATCGAACATGAGGATACAAGCGAGGCACTGTCTCGACGTTGTGGTTGAAAACATCCGGACGACAGGCTACGATGATGTCAACGGCATCGGCAACGTTCCTAAAATCTGGCGTCAGGATTTCGATACTGCTGTTCGGCAATTTCTTGCGGATCGCCATAACGGTTGCAGCAAAATGACTGACTCCCCCAT
>DAOWIM010000036.1 GCA_030640905.1 bacterium | reverse complement strand
GTGATCTTCATCAGATTATGAAACGACTCCTGCCCCTGCAGAATATAGCCGACGGTGGTCGCTACCAGTTCTTTGGATCGCTTTATATTCTCACCGTAGGTCGGGTTAGCCAAGACATCTTTGACAAGATTTGATGATGTCTCGTAGAGGATCGTCGCTTTTTTCTCCTCGCCTATATTTGGGTCGGAGATAATCTTGGGCAGGTTCTTCTCAATGTAGCGTTGGTACTTCGGTTTGTTCTCGGAAGTGATGTAGAGGCGTTCAACGTTATTCTCCAGCAACTTCTGGCGGGTTCGTTCGGTAAATGGGAGGTCGGTCGAGCGGTAAAGTACCAGGGTGTTGTTGATATTGATATATAGATCGAAGTCGAGGATGGAATCGACCCGAATCGAATCGAGTTGGATTACAAGATGTTTTTGTTCGGTTCTTTGTTTAAGTGCAGTCGAAGCCATCAATCGGTTCCTGACATACCTGTTCCGGGGGCTTTCCATACGGGAAACCCTATCATAAGAGTTATCGGCAGAATACCCGATTTGGCTTAAAAAAAAGCCCCCCAACCAATTGGCGGGGGGACCTGCAGGAGGGTGGAGAATCTTGTTGAGTCGGTCTAACCTTTGGAGGTGTGACCTTTGATGGTTGTCATGACCGACTGCAGGGAAGTGGTGATATTTCCCAGAATTTTGGAATACTTTTGGAGCAACTCGGAATATTGCCAGCGCATCTGGAAGGCTTTTTCCGGAAAATCAAAGAGTTCCAGCAGCGAGACCTTGTAGATCTCGTCAATGTACTTGATTATGTAGTACGGATATTCGGGGACATTGGGGTCTTCAACCTCGCCTTTGCTGAGGCGGTCCCGATAGACCTCGATCTTCTCAAGAACCACCGTACCAAAACACCAGGGCGTCATGATCACGCCAAGATTGGCGCCATCGGAGTAGAAACGACGGATATTCTTGAGCAACAGATCGACTATGACGCCACGGGCTCGCAGGTAGGCTAAGGTCTCGGCGTATTCTTCTGAGGTTTCCGCCACCAGCTTATCGATCCGGGCACGTTCAAGAGATGATTTCTCGTAGGTTTTCTCAAGGAACAGATAGTAATCCTCGAAATAGACCTTGGAGTTCTCAGACAGAGACATGAGATAGTAACCATCGTCATCCTGACGAATCCGAGGCTCATTGTTGGAAGCCAGTCTGTCCGGTGAAAAGCCGCGATGAAATTTTCCTTCGAGCACTGTTGTTCTCCTTCTCTTGTCAGTCCTGATCTTCTTTGAGCACAGGCTGTGCCAGTGACGACAGCAAAGGGGCGGGGCAGCGCTCGGATTTGTGAAGTTATTGAGAGACAGGGAGAAACAGGGCTATTTGGAGGGCTTGGCATGGGGATTAGGTGGCTATTGGGGCGGTGAAACCGGATGCAGACTGCGCGGCGAAAATCAACTGTGTGTAAAGATATGCAGGGTTCCGCCAATTCTAAAACTTGCCGTTCTCTTTAGTCGGTTCGTATTTTTCCACCCTTAAAGAAGCAATCCCTGGAGATATTATGGTGCTGAAGACTGTTGCAATTGTCCTGTTTATGATCATGATGATCCCAATCCCCGGTACAGCCGACTCAACCGATGTGCTGGGGGCGATTCTAAATGAAGTCGGATTCACCCGGGATGATTTGGGTTACGAATCGAAAGGGTACTGGAATCGATTTCCACTCGATACCGACCACCGCTTGACATCATTTGATGACTTGTTCGCGGAACCGCTGAAAATTTGCGATTATGCCACCGTCATGGCCAACACGGTCGAGTTCTATCTCGATCCGGCATATGCCGACTCGACCACCGGCGGTCTTTACAAGCTCGTCTATAATCTGGGGGTCGATAAGAAGCGGGGAGGGTTTCGTTCGTACTCAGCCAATCTGATACCGGCGCCTGAGGGTAATGCCCCTCTTGTTCAGGCTATCAGGGAAATATTCTCATTGGCGGACAGCCTGAAAGAGTCGTATCGTTTTGAGTCAACTATTCAGGTTAATGAAGCTCTCCGCAAGATAGATGAAGTGACACCGAGAATATCTGGTGAAGTTGAGGTGGTACTCGCTGAGTTGATTGTCAATCTGACCGATGCTATTCGGTGGCGGACGGTCGCCTTTCGCAATTGTGATCGCGATGATATGAAGAAAGCAATTGCGATTCGTGATCTTGCTGATTCACAGTCTGATGGTCAGAAGTATTACTCTGAGTTGGATGATATAGCACACTCGATCGACTGGTCATCACTGCACTATGCCGCATTGAAAGTTGCGGCGGCGGCGGAGAACGCTGAAGTTGCGTTGCGTCCGTTAGCTGATAAGATGGCGAACGAATTTGAACTTGAGATCGAAACTCCCTTTGGCAAAATAGCAGTGTTCAGTCCTGTTGGAAAGAAAGGCAAAGAGTATCATGGCGTCATGTCTACTATTCAAATCGAAGGTAAGCCATGCTTTGAGTTCGATGCCACTAATACTCTGCTTGTACTCGATTTCGGTAGGGATATTGTCTATCAGGGTACGCCGGGAGCGACCGCAACATTGGAGAATCCGGTTTCCGTTATGATCGATCTGGGCGGGGATGACCAGTATGGTTACGATCGAGAAGAGTATTTCCCAACTTCAGGTGTCGGCCTGCTCGGTATTGGACTGGTGATTGACAGTGAGGGGGATGACTACTATCGCGGTTCAACATATGCCCAGGGCGCCGGTTTGTTTGGGGTTGGTGTTTTGTTGGATCGTTCCGGTGATGACAAGTATGAGGCCTGCCTCTCAGCGCAGGGATGTGGGTATTTTGGGATTGGGCTTTGTTTTGATGTGATCGGTGATGACGAGTACTACCTTTACGCCGAAGGACAGGGGATGGGTGGTGTTGGCGGTGGGGTCGGCGTGCTGGCCTCATTTTCGGGCAACGATAAATATACGGCTGAAATTTCACCCGAAGTTTACGACCGAGCCGACTATCACAGCCAGATGAAAATCAACGCTAACAATGTCCAGGGTTTCGGTGGGGGGCGACGGGGTGACATGACCGATGGCCACGCCTGGGCTGGTGGACTGGGGGCGATTATTGATATTTATGGAGATGACTATTACTACTCCGGCAACTGGTCGCTGGGGACTTCGTACTGGTTTGCCACCGGCATTGCGGTTGACCGTCATGGAGATGATATCTATGAGTCGTGTTATTTCACCCAGGGTTCAGGAGCACATTTTTGCAATGCGATTCTTCTGGATGAAGGTGGTAACGACGAACACGAATTGTTCGAGACGGCCGGGGCGGCGCTTGGGTTCGGCTGGGATTTCTGTAACGCTTTTCTGATCAACAAAGGTGGTAATGACTGTTATCGGGCGAAGATGATCTCAATGGGACTGGCGCAGATACGGTCGTTTGCGTTCCTGATTGATATCGGCGGGGATGATATGTACCAGCTTGGCAAGGGAACGCCGGGACTGGGGGAGGCATCACCGCGTGATGATTTTGCCCACCCGTCACTTCTGACACCGTTCAAGTTCTACGCGAAATCGTTCGGTGGTTTCATTGATATCGGTGGTAGTGACATCTATCATGTTCTTGACGACGATGGCGAGAGTGAACATCCGGTCGCACGTGAAAACAACCTGTGGCTGCAGCCGGCCCGATCCGATTCAACTTTCGGTGCGAACAATTACGGGGTAGGGATAGACACCGAAGACGGCACGATACCGGAATTGTTCTTGTGGGAATGAGGTTAGATGAAAGATGACATATACCGTTTTCCAACCTTCTTTCGGTTTAATTTCACTTAAGGCAATTCACATGCGGTATTTGTGATTGACATTGGGCAAAAGCGGCAATATAGTAAAATATGAATTGGAATCGCACAAATTGAGAACGCTTGAAGGTACTTCAGGAGTGTAGCTGTGAAGGAGTCAGGGAGCTTGGATCAATTCGGAATATTCAAAGGCGAGGAAATCCATGAGGGTTTTGCCATTGATAGAAGAATAGTTGTTCATACTGCTGACATTAATGATTTCATCAAGACAATTCCGGATTCTTCCATCCGTCTGATTATTACTTCCCCTCCATACAATATTGGGAAGGAATACGAGACGCAGGTAGCTCTAACCGAATATATGAAGACTCAGGAGCGACTCATTGGCGAACTCGTTCGTGTTTTAGCAGACGATGGCAGCATCTGTTGGCAGGTTGGTAACTATGTGGAGAAGGGGGAGATATTTCCACTAGACATGTTTTACTATCCAGTTTTTAAGCAATATGGGTTGCAGTTGCGGAATCGAATTGTCTGGCATTTTGGACACGGACTTCACGCCTCAAGACGATTTTCCGGTCGCTATGAAACACTTGTGTGGTTTACGAAAACCAAGAAATATGTGTTTAATTTAGACCCTGTACGCATTGAAGCCAAATATCCCGGCAAGACCAATTACAAAGGGCCGAATTATGGAAAACCGTCTGGCAACCCTCTTGGGAAAAACCCCTCTGATATTTGGTCGATTGTGGCGCAGGATTGGGAAACAGGGTTGTGGGAAATACCGAACGTGAAAGCGAATCATCCGGAGAAGACCATACACCCGTGTCAATTCCCCGTAGAGTTAGTTCAGAGATGTGTCTTGGCCTTGACGAATGAGGACGATTGGGTTCTCGATCCATATGCTGGGGTTGGGTCAGCTCTGATCGCCGCGGTGATGCACAAGCGACGAGCAGTGGGATGCGACAAGGAGAGTCGATACACAAGAATAGCCAAAGAACGCCTTGAGGCGTTTCTTGCGGGTTCACTCAAAGTCAGACCGCTGGGCAAGCCGGTATACCGGCCAACGGGGAGAGAGAAAGTTTCTCAGGTTCCCATGAACTGGACTAGGAACGGATGAGAATAGTAGCTAGGTTTTCCCTAAACCAAGGATATGAAACAGTATGCAAGAAATACCCGCATCTCCTACGCGAGATTGAATCTATTGTTGCTGGCATTGATGCTTCAAATCACTTGACAAAAATCAGCAAAGAGAAGACAATGCCCGGGCAAGAGTTGTACTCCCCCGTCGCTTTGAACAAGTCATTCAAGACAGGCTTTAGCACTCGCGGGTGGACTCCGGTTAGAGTTAAATGCAATTATCCGTCAAACTTATATGTTCGTGACTATCCTCCTCCAAAGCTGAACCCCGGTGCTTTTCGAGAAATGGATTTCGTAAAGGAGAAACTTGGCGTTGAGATTCAGTTTGGAAAGTATTCATTCATGGTGTACAATGTGTCAGCTAAGATGACAATTTTCCACAATCTGGGCCACATTGACACCGGTATCGAAATAGTCGCAGTAAAGCCATTTGTAGATCACATGTCCTCAGGTGTGTCTTACTTTGAGCAGCTAGCATGGGATTTGGAGGCACGCGGGGAGGCCGATATTGATATTCCAGTATTAGTGCTTGGCATCGATGCGTGAGCGCTAATTCTATTGTACCAATTTACATATTCAACAGGTGATTGCAGCATAACTGTAGGCAACGTTGGAATATTATGTGCTCGTCACAACCTCAGTAAGAGTGACAAAATTGAGTAATTCCTCGCGTCCCCCCTACAATTTCCCCAGCACACCTCTTAGATAACTCAAGCGGTTGTGCTCGGCGATCTGGCCCAGGTCGATTAGCACCTGGGTGCGGCCGATAAGCGAGAATTCGAGCGGGCAGTCGGTGGCTTTGCGCAGGGCTTCGACCTCGCTGCGTTTCAACATCCGGCCTTCGATGAAAAACAGGTTGACTCTCCCGCTACGAATCTTGACTTTTTCGATCTCCGTGATGGCGGCTGAAATCTTCACGGCGGTAGCGTCGAAGAGGTTGGTAGCCGACTGCGGCATGCGGCCGAATCGGTCGATAACTTCGTCGCGAATTTTCTCAACTTCGTCAAGCGTATGACTGTCGGCGAGACGTCTGTAGATATCGACTTTCTGCTGGCGGTTATCGACGTACCCTTCGGAGATGTAAGTTTCGATATCGATCTCAAGTTTCGTGTCGGGGAGGCGCTGGACCTCGGCCCCTTTTAGTTTGGCGATAGCTTCCTCAAGCAGCCGGTTGTACATGTCAAAACCGATCTCCTCAATGAAACCGGATTGCCGGGCACCCAAGAGCGTGCCGGCGCCGCGTATCTCAAGGTCACGCATAGCCAGCGCAAAACCGGATCCGAGGTCGGAGTGGGCCTCCAGGGCGCGCAGCCGTTTGACGGCATCAGCTTTGAGGCGACGGTAGGGAGGAGTTACCAGGTAGGCGAAGGCGCGACGGGAAGAACGTCCCACCCGTCCGCGAATCTGGTAAAGCTGGGCCAGACCAAATCGGTCGGCGCGATTGATGATGATCGTGTTGGCCGATGGAATATCAAGACCCGATTCGATGATCGATGTGCAGAGTAGAACGTCGTATCGTCTCGAGAGGAACGCGAACATGATTCCTTCCAGCGATTTTTCGTGCATCTGTCCGTGCGCCACTGCGATCTCGACCTGTGGAACGATCTTCTTGAGGTAGCGATAGACGGCGTCAATTGTCTGAACGCGGTTGTGCACAAAAAAGACCTGACCGCCACGATCAATCTCGCGGAGAATAGCTGTGGCTACTATAGACGGTTCAAACTCAACGATCTCGGTGTGGATGGGGAGGCGATCTTTGGGCGAGGTGTTGATGATGCTCATGTCGCGGACGCCGATCATCGACATCTGAAGGGTGCGGGGGATAGGGGTAGCGGTCATTGAGATGGTGTCGATGGTTGATCTCAGGTGTCGCAGCTTTTCTTTATGACGTACACCGAACCGATGTTCCTCGTCAATGACAAGAAGTCCGAGGTCTTTGAAGGTGACATCTTTTGAGAGGAGGCGGTGGGTGCCGATGACCATCTCGACTCTTCCAGCTGCCAGATCATCGATCGTCTGCAGCAACTCTTTGCGAGTGCGGAAGCGCGAGAGCATCTCGATTCTGACAGGGAACTCGGCGAATCGTTCGGAGAAAGTCTGGAGATGCTGTTGGGCGAGAATAGTGGTCGGGACCAGAACGGCGACCTGTTTGCCGTTTTCGATTGCTTTGAAAGCGGCCCGCACGGCTACTTCGGTTTTACCATAACCGACATCTCCGCAGATGAGCCGATCCATCGGACGCTCTTTTTCCATGTCGCCCTTGGCATCGTCAATCGCTTTGAGTTGATCGGGGGTTTCATCATAGATGAAGGAGGCCTCAAGTTGTTTCTGCCAGACAGTGTCGATATCGCAGGCAAAGCCGGATCGGGTTTTGCGTTCGGCGTACAGTTTGATCAAATCGGCCGCCATTATCTCAACAGCCTTGCGCGTCTTCTTCTGAAGTTTCTCCCAGCCGGGACCGCCGAGTTGCGAGAGGACGGGTTCGGCGTCTTTGCCGGAATATTTGGAAACGCGGTTGAATTCTTCGATGGGGACATACAGTCGGTCTTTGTTGTGATATTCCAGCAGGAGACAATCGCGGTGACGTTTATCAACATTGATGGTCTGCAATCCGAGGTAACGAGCGATACCATGATCGGTGTGAACGATAAAATCACCATAGTTCAGGCTGGAGTAGTCCGAAACGGCTATTCCTTCCTTGAACTTCTTGCGGCGGACACGGCGATGATAACGCGAGAAAATCTCATGATCGGTCAGGATGGCGAAGTGACCTTCGGGGCAGACAAAACCACCTTTGAGGTCGGCCACTTCAATCGGGGGTTGGTGCTGTACGCCCGATTTTTCGGCGATCAGTTCACCGAGGCGTGTCGCCTGGCCGCCGGTGTCGGTGGCGATGAAATACCGGACGCCGGTTTCGTTGTATTCATTGACAGTCTTGCCTACCAGATCAAGGCGAGAGCCGAACGATGGATGCGGGCGGCAGCCGAAGTCGATAATATCTTTTCGTCCACCTCGGAACGGTACGCGGTCGATCTTTTGATAGCCATTGATCTGTTGGAATAGTTTCTCGGCTGAATGGTAGTACTCTTCGGGCGTCGGCAACTTGACAAATGCCTTGCCGAGACGATGGTACAAGGCTCGACCTTCCTCGAGGATAGTCTCCGATTCGGCACGAAGGTTACCTTCGCCATCAAGAACGACAATGCCGTCATCGTCGAAATAGTCCAGCAGGCAACCCTGCTTGAGACCAAAGAGAACCGAGAGCCACTCCAGGCCGGGCAGTTCGGGATCGTTGAGATATCGTCGTCGGATGTACTCGGCGTCATCCTCCGGCATTGAGGTTAAGTATTGTTCCAGCGATTCCTGAGTGATCGGAATTTCCCGCCGAGGCAGCAGGCTGACATGATCGATCCTTCGCAGTGTCCGTTGCGAGGAGACATCGAACTCGCGAATGGTGTCAATCTCGTCCCCAAAAAGTTCAACCCTGATCGGAGCCTCTGCGCCGGGAGAGAAGAAATCTATCAGGCCGCCGCGAAGGGCAAAGTCGCCTATCTCCTCGACTATCGGTACCCGCTTGAAACCGATTCGTACCAGTCGCCGGACCAGATCATCAAGATCGGTTTCATGGCCGCAGCTAATCGTTACGCGGGCGTCTTCCAGGTGTGATCGTGTGATTGTTGGTTCCAGCAGGGCTCGAACAGGGCAGACTACTACCGAAAGTTTGCGGTCGATCAGACCAGCCAGCGTCGAGATGCGGCGTCCCATGACCTCACCCTGGGGAGCGCTGAAGTCGAACGGCAGGATTTGACGGGCCGGGAAATGGCCGATTCGATCAGTACCGAGCAGGAACGAGAGATCGTCGCACAGATTGGCCGATTCTTCGGCATGCTGGGTGATGACAAGTATGGGAGGCTTTGATGCATCTCCGAGCGCAGAGAGCAGGAAGCTGAGCGACGAACCTGAGAGGCCGGTGATGGTTGTCGTCTGGCCGCTATTTTCGCCGAGAGTGTCTGTCAGACGGCGGTACGGCAGGTGGTCCAGCCAGACCTTACGGACAGCGTCCAGATGGGTAGCCGGTGTTACGTTTTGGGTCAACTTCTCCAAGTAGTTTCTCTCCGGTGGGCGTTGTCGCTCGATTTTGCATCAGAAAATCAAAATCGGTTAAACGCCAAAAGCCCCGGTGGCATGCCGAGCCGGGGGGTGTTCTAAGTTTCGGCCAATATATGGAAAGGGTTGACCAATGCCAAATAGAATACGGGCTACT
>DAOWIM010000271.1 GCA_030640905.1 bacterium | reverse complement strand
GGAAGTTGTTTTGCACTTGATCTTCCCGATCATCTGTTTGACAAAGATGGCGGTACTTTGCGGAGTTACTACAACCGCATTTGTCAATCGCGCGATATTGCCGAGAATCCGCTGGCTCTTTCTCTCGGTGTCTGCGGTGTGATCGTAATCGCAGAGACAGACAGAACATTCTTGGTGGTGGTTAGGCGTGCCTCTCGGTTGGCGTCGCTTGAGGGTACAATCAGCCCGGCAGCGGCGGGGTCGGTGGACTTTGTCGAAGGGTACCAGTCGCTGGGAGAATTGATTGACGCATCGCTCGGAGCCGAGATCGCCGAGGAGCTTGCTTTTGCCAACGACGACTACGAGATGACACCGCTGGCGTATGCCAGAGAAGTTTTTCGAGGTGAGAATCCACAACTCTTCTGCATGATTCGAACTTCACTGAACCGGAGAGAACTGGATGAGCATCTCAAGTCGATTGATCCGACACATTCGGAACTTACCGAGCATCTTTACATCGAGCTTGACAGTAACAATCGCCTGTCAGGAAAAGCACTCGGCGATCTTAATCACGAAGCAGCGATGAACTGCTTTCTCGTTGAAGAGTATCTAAGCGTGATCTGACGAGGCAAGCCCGGGTGGCTATTGAAAAACGGCGAGATTGCCATTGCGAGGAGCGAAACGACGCGGCAATCTCTAAGTTGCGGCCCCATAACAATTGGAGATTGCTCCGCCGCGGCGGACTCGCAATGACTGAAATATCGCTTTTCCACAACTTGCTAGGGACCCACATGGCGGCCCAAAAAAAGGCCCGTCTCGGTTGGAAACGGGCCTTGGATTGTGGCGGTTTTAGTGTTGTGCTTAGATATCTACCTCGTCCACATTGGTCGAAGGCTTGGTAAGCTCGTCTTTCACGCCGCTAATTTCTTCGGGTCGTTTATCCTTGAGCTTCCCCTTATACTTCTTCAGTTGTGTCTTGACCTTTTCGACGGCGACGGAAATCGAGTTGTACATATCATCGGTATCGCCGGAACCAGTGATAGTGTTGTTGTAGACATTGACTTTGAGTTCGGCTTTGCGCCGGTGGCGTTCTATATCGAGGATCAGATCGGCTGACACGATATTTTCAAAATAGCGCGTCAGGCCGTCCATTTCCTGCTCAGCCTGAGTTTTCATCTCCTCCGACAGATCGAAATGGCGAGCGGTTATCCTCTTGAGCATGGTGCCTCCTTTCCACACGGTTCAACTATGAGTTCAGTGTCGGGACAAGATTGGCAAACCAATAAGCAGCGGCTGTGATTCTGCGAGGCAAGCGACAAGGATTGGATTGGGCCCTGGTTCAGGGCTGGAGGGCTATCCACCTGACATCTCCATTCGGCAGAGATTACGGCGGTTGCTTCGGTTGCGCCTATCTTATCAAAACTTAGATTTCGATTCATCTGCCGGCACCATCCTATGGCCGGTCTTCCTGGGCCTCAAGTGAGGCCGAGTCTGTTTCTAGACAACCCGTTTTCTCAGACGGGCCGGTTTGATTTTCAACTCCTCACGGTACTTAGTTACCGTGCGACGAGCCAGTTTAATACCTTCTTCGTTTAGCCGCCTGAAAATCTCCTGATCGGACAACGGTTTCTCGGGCGGTTCAGCGCCGATGATTTCCTCAATTCTCTGTTTGACCAGATGCTTGGATATGTCTTCGCCATCGGACCGGGCAATACCGGAATTGAAGAAGTGCTTGATTTCATATACGCCCAACGGTGTCTGTACGTATTTTCCACTGGAGACACGGCTGATGGTGGCGACATTCATCTCAACCATCTGGGCGATGTCTTCCATTATCAATGGCTTGAGAAAGGCCGAACCTTTTTCAAAGAAATCCCGCTGACGACTAATTATCGCTTCCATTACACGGATCATTGTCGAACGGCGCTGGTTAATTGAGTTAAGCAGCCATCGGGCCTGTTCGAGTTTCTGGCGGACATACTTCTTGGTGTCCTGTGATGATTTGGAGCCACGTTTTATCAGTGTGCGGTAACTGGAGTTAATCCGCAATTGTGGTACATATCGATCATTATGAAAAACGACAAAATCTTCGCCACTGCGTTCTACCACCAGATCGGGCACAACTGCCGCCGCGCCCGGATCAAAACGGCCATGAGCAGGCGAAGGGTTAAGTGTCTTTATGACGCTTAAGGCCTCCTGGACACGCTCGGCGGTAATACCCATAAGCTTGGCTATCTGTTGCATTGATTTGCGGTCAAGGTCTTGAATATACTCCTGGACTATCCGATACGCCAGACCGCCTTCCTGACCGCGATCTCGAAGCTGGATGAGCAACGACTCCCGCAGATCTTTGGAAGCGACACCGGCGGGATCGAAACGCTGAATCATAGCAAGAACCGCTTCGATCTTGGCAACTTCAATAGACAATTCCTCAGTCATTTCCTCAACGGCCATTGTCAGATATCCATCAGGATCGATATTACCAATTATGTATTCACCAATGAGGTGCTCTTCCTCGGAAAGTTTCAGGAGGGAGAGTTGTTCGGCCAGGTGATCGTAGAGGTTGGGAACTTTTGCGGCGGAGCTTTCAAACCTGTCGTCGGTCTGTTCTCGCTGTTCCCGGACTTTGTAAGTTTCTTCGTCCTCACCGAGAAAAGTATCCCAGTCTACCTGCTCGTCGGTAGTGGTGTCGCTATCGTCATTGACCTCAATTTCAGTTTCTGCATCAAGGTCCTGTTCTGCTTCGAGATCTTCGATTTCTTCCAGCAACGGATTAGTCGCCAGTTCGTGGCGAATAGTCTGCTCCAGTTTGAGTACCGGCATCTGGAGCATCTTGAGCGACTGTATTAGCTGCGGTGCCAGCGTCTGAGTGAGTCTGAGTTGTAAGCCAAGTTTCATAAGCTTAACCTATTGCCCTATATCTCATTATACGTTCCGGGTCAGTATTTGTTCGTCAATATACCTTATCGGAACCTTAAAGGGCCTTGTTGATGCCTGCGGCTGATATCGTTCAGAATTTCAACATCGTAATTTCGATATCAGTCAAGGCGAAATTTCTCTCCTAAGTAAATCTTCCTTGCTTCCGGGTCGTTGGCCAGATACTCAGAGGTGCCTTCCTTGAGGATCTTGCCATCACACATTATGTACGCCCGAGAGCATATCGACAAAGTTTCTCTCACATTGTGATCGGTTATCAGCACGCCGAGCCCCTTCTCAACCAACCGACGGATGATCTTCTGAATATCTTCCACCGCAATCGGATCGATACCGGCGAATGGTTCATCCAACAGCATAAACTTCGGTTCATTCACCAGAGCCCTGGTGATCTCAACGCGTCGCCTTTCTCCACCGGAGAGAGTGAACGCTTTACTCTTTCTGAGATGCACGATGTCCAACTCATGGAGGAGTTGTTCCAGT
>DAOWIM010000071.1 GCA_030640905.1 bacterium | reverse complement strand
CCCTCATCGCGTAGCGGCGGGCCTTGTGTCCGCCGTCATTGCACCGCTATAAGGAGTTTTTCAACAGCCTTCTAGAGCGCCAAACGCTCGATGAAATAATCGGGGTTCAGCTTCTCATCCGTTCCGCGTTCGAGTAGTTCGCGCCAATCGTACCGACTGCCAAACCGCATGTAGTTCTGAACAAGGAACGCCCCCGTCTTCGGATTATCCACTATAGTACTGTAGTTCCTTCGCAGATGCGCCACCGTCTGGGCGGCGACCATATCGGCATAGAGATAGTTCTGCAAGTACAGCGGGTGGGTCGTGTAATAGATTAGAGCAGCCCACGGTTTGAGATCGTCGTGACGGGGAAGCATCATATAGCGCTCGAAAAGGTCCCAGTACATTCGATTGAGGTCACCGGTAGGATTGATATACGCCTGATATTCAAACTGCAATCGCATCAGAGTCGTGCGCAAGTAGATGATGTCCTGCTTTCGCTTGTTCGCCAGATAGCTGGCCGCCAGCTCGGGCGGTACTCCGGCATGTGTAGTCAGAAAATCTTCTTCAGTCATCAGAGCAGCAACAATCTGAGCGACGGCCTCATGCCAGATACCCGATATGTGTGTATTGAACAACGGTTGTTCCTGCTGCAGTTGCGTTGAATGGATAGCGTGTCCCAGTTCGTGAGTAAGGACGGTAGCACTGTAGAGACCGTCGGTCTGGTTGGCCAGAACGCGAACATCGTATGGCGCTTTGATTGCAAAGGCATAAGCCAGTTGCGACTTCCCCGGTCGTGAGGTTAGATCGAGATAGATCGGCAACTTGTCAATATCAAAGCCGATCCCCTCCAGAGCCGACTTAATCAATACCAACTGCGTGTCGACTGCGAAGTGCCGGTCAACCTGGAGGTCAACGTCGGAGAAAGCATAATGCAAATCCCACAGTTCCAGATAATCTTTGCCCAGTCGATTCTTGATATCATCCACGATATCCATATACGGGCCGACACTCAGCGAATCGAGACGATCCAGCAAGGTGGTGTAATCGACAGGTTTCAATCCCTGCAACTTGAACACCATCGCCGGATAGTTGTTGTAACCAAGCTTGCGTACCTGCTGGTTGCGCAACCGGATCAAACGTTCCAGTCCGTCCGCCAGTCTCTCGCCCACCGAAACCCATGCCCGATACGCCCGCTCACGTCGAGTTGTGCTCAGGTCGTTGCGGTATATCCGATACAGATCGGGGGCGGTGCGCTCTTCTCCTTCGAACTCAGCCCGATACGTGATGTCAACAGTTGCCAATGAGTCGCGCAGTCGAACAACCGACGGTTTCCCTTCGACCCGACCAATCATAAGAGCATCAAAGAGCAAGTCGCACCGACGGCGTTCTTTGTCATCTTTAAGAAGCTTGTCTGCCTGCTGCAGGACGCGGAAGCTTTCGTTGTCAGAAATTACATAGTTGTACAATTCATCAAAAAACGACAGCGAGTCCGTTTCGCCGGTAGTGTACAACTGCCATCTCTCCAGACTGGTGCGGTGATCAAGCCAATCCAACTTGCTCTCAAGCTCATCAAGAACGGCTGTGGTGTTATCGGCAGTTATCCGTGTCTCCTGACAGGAAACCGCAATCAGCATCAGAACGCCAACCAGCAGCGCCGCGCGAACAAACTGTCGCATTCTACTCTTCCCTCAGCGCGTCGGAAAAATACGATAGAGCCATAGCGTAGCCATAAGGCCCGAACCCGCAGATTTGCCCCACACATACCGGAGCAACTACTGATTTCTGCCGGAACTCTTCGCGCTGGTGGAGATTTGAGATATGCACTTCGATCACCTCAAGCTTGACCGCAGCGATAGCATCCCGTATCGCATAGCTGTAGTGCGTCAACGCAGCGGGGTTGATTATCATGCCGGAGACATTGGGCGCTTCCTTCTGAATGAAATCAATCAACTCACCCTCGGAGTTGGATTGAAAGAATGTCAATTCCAGCTCCAGGTCTGCCGCCAAATTGTTCAGACGTTCGTTAAGATCCTCAAGCGTGAGCGGTCCGTAGATGTCGGTCTCACGGGTGCCCAGCAGGTTGAGATTAGGCCCGTTTACGACCAGAATACGGGGCATCGGTTCCTCCATGAACTTTATAGCAGGCCAGCATGGCCCGCAAAGATTTTCGCATTTGACTCATGCTGATATTATCGGCAAAATACGGTTTCCCTGTGCCCTTTAACAGCACAAATTTGAGTTGTGCGGCACTCCGTTTTTTATCCAGCGATATCGCATCAAGCACCGCTTTCTCATCGATCTCGACACGCTTCACCTGTCGTATCAAACTAACCACCATCTCGCGGTAGTCTTGCAGTCTCTTACTCACATCGGGATTGACCAGCGATGAGAGTTCGATCGCGGCCAGCAGCCCCAGTACCACTGCCTCGCCGTGGCGCAGGCGCCCGTAGCCGGTAGCTCGCTCAATTGCGTGGCCAAAAGTGTGCCCGAGATTGAGCCGCATGCGAAGAGAACCCTCGCGTTCGTCCCGTGAGACAATCTCCGCCTTGTAGGCAGCCGAGGCGTGAATCAATCGAACCAGCGGTCGATCAGCATGAGGATTGGTGCCGGAGAGGTATTTTTGTGTTAATGCTATCATATCCGGTCCTATCAACCCGCCGTATTTCGCAACTTCGCCGAGTCCGGCCACAAATTCACGAGGCGGCAACGTGTGCAGGTAGCGCGTGTCGCAATGCACAAATGCAGGTTGATGGAATACTCCGATCAGATTCTTCCCGGTCTTGTGATTGATCCCGGTCTTGCCGCCAATCGCCGCATCGACCATAGCCAACAGTGTCGTCGGAACAACACCCCATCTGATCCCGCGAAGGGTCGTTGCAGCAGCATAGCCAACCAGATCAGAGGT
>DAOWIM010000118.1 GCA_030640905.1 bacterium | reverse complement strand
TCTGGGACTTCTATCAGTGTCTTCTGGATACACTCTGGCCGAATATAGACCATCGACGCCTCAAATGTCGCATGGTAACCAAATGACCAACAATATGCAACTTCTGGGACAACCTCTCCCGGTCTGCCCCTCGAATAAAAATTTAGGGGCAGACCGGGAGGTCTGCCGCCCACGGAATGCATCCGGCCGGTATCAACAAACCCTAACTTCTCATAAAACGGACGCGGCTCCCCCGGTCCCTTACAGTACGACAACTCAAGCTTCGTCGCCCCCGGCAGTTTCCGGACATGATCGATCACGAGTCGCATCGCCGCAAAGCCATACCCTTTCCCCTGATAGTGACGGTCGATCATGAACCGCCAGACATCGTATTCCGGTTTTTCGGTATCGAGATAGAGCATAACAAACCCGACCGGTGTGTCGTCGGCATAGATCGCCCGAAACCATGCGTGCTTGTTGAAATACGCCTGCGCTATCGAGACCGAGTTGAGCGCGACGAACTGTTTCTGGTGCTCGGTAACTTCGATATCCATGATTGTCCGTGCGGTATCTTCGGTAATTTCAACAAGACGAACATTCGGCTGTTCGGTCATGGTCTGTTCTCCTGATGCTGAAAATAGGGGAATTAGTCCTCCTATGTCAAGAATTTACAGGATTTTCGTTGCCAGAAGTGACTTCACCCGCTACATTTCAATGGATTTTCGGTCTGGCAGTTAAAACCACAGGGGTATAACAATGGAGAAGCGATACCAAGTCTTTGTAAGCTCAACGTTTGAAGACCTGAGAGAAGAACGACAAAAAACAATTGAGGCAGTGTTGAGCTGCGACTGCATACCAATCGGCATGGAGTATTTCGCTGCTGGAGACGAGACTCAATGGGCATTGATTAAACGATTCATCGCGGAGTGTGACTATTATATGGTAATTGTCGCAGGACGTTATGGCTCTGTAGACGCTGACGGGAAGAGCTATACTCAGAAGGAGTACGAATTTGCGGTTGAAAAGGACATCCCCGTAATGGCGTTTCTACATGGTGAGCCGGGCAAGATACCAAATGAGAAATCGGAGACCAGCGCGGACGGTAAGGTGAAATTGGAGGAGTTCAGAAATCACTGCAAGAAGCGTATCTGTAAGGATTGGACTTCACCCGATGGACTTGCTGGTCAGGTAGCAATTGCCCTAAATCAAGCTAAAAAAACACACCCACGCACCGGCTGGGTACGTGCTGATCAGGTTCCGGATGAATCAGCCCCAAAGGACATTTTGAAGCTAAAGTCACGCATAGAACAGTTGGAACGCGAGCGAGAAGAGTTGAGTGTAACTGCCCCTGTTGGTGCTGAGTCTCTACAACAAGGGGAAGATTCTTTTGAACTAACCTTTCACACAAGTGGGGAGGAGCGTACAGGACCAGATATTGACCATTACAAATATCTCGAAATGGACATAAGTGTCAATCGCACATGGGGTGCTATATTTAACGTGTTGGCACCAACAATGATCAGCGAAGCCATAGAATGGAGTTTGGCCACACTTATTGAAGGCGATATAACCGCCATTGAACTTGAGGATACGGTAGAATCTCAATTTAATTATCCGATAAGTATAGAGAATTGGAAACTCACTACCGATGACTTCCACACCATCAAAATCCAACTCCGTTCATTGGGCTTAATTGCGCAGAGTGTAAAAGCCAGGAGCGTTAAAGACACAGCTACATACTGGAAATTGACGCCTTACGGAGACAATGTCATGACTCGTATGCGGGCACTGAAGCGCGAGGAACCAAGCGCAACATAGTTTATTAAATCGGCTAGATAGGAGGCACGGCGATGAAATGTGAGAAGTGCGGCAAGACTGAATTCGAGCCGGTGGAGTTCAGTGTGACCGGCTTTTTTGCCCGTTGCAAGGCCTGTAAAACGCTAATTGTTCGAGATTCGCTTGGTGACAACACCCCCCTGATGGGCCGTGACGAATTGCGTATTCTCCACGAGAAAGGTGACTCTCTAATGCGATCTCGGGCGGTTAACAACGCTATACGAAAAATCACTGGTGATTACTAACGAGCCACGCTGAATAACTGTCCAACTAAACTTCCTAATCGCCTCAAAATCCAGCACTTGCTTCCGGCCTGTGTCGCCCGCAGACATCCAAGTCAGGCTTCACACGTTCAGTGAATTCGCCGGACTGAACTGGTCTTAGATAACAGCCCCCATTTGTCAATCATATAATAGAAAAAAAGCGGGAGACGAGGTTCGAACCCGCGACCAACAGCTTAGAAGGCTGTGACTCTACCAGCTGAGTTACTCCCGCTACGGCAAGCCGCTTTTAAGGCGGCACACCGACGGCAAGCCGCCTTTAGGTCCTGCCTACGGGCTGCCATACCGAACGGCACTAATCATAGTCTATCGTAATCGGCAAAATCACGCAAGACTTTTCTGCGGCACACCGCTTTTAATGCGACACACCGGCGGCAACCCGCTTTTAAGTCGATCCGAGACAGGGGCATGCTTCGACTCTATTCAGGCGGCAACCCGCTCACAGGAAGGTCCAAAAAAGGGGCATGTCCTCTTAAAAAGGGGCTTGTCCCCTTAAAAAGGGGCTTGCCCCCCAAAATCGATACAAGAGCACCCTTGATCACCTGATCCCCTATCATATGCAAAGGACAAATCTGTCATGGCCGTCTCCAAAATACAACTCTACGCCAACCAGATCACCGCTCAAACAATCCACGGCGTCCATCGCACATTGACACCGCGAAGCGGAAAAAGCCACTATTGTGGCCAGAAAGACTACCAACCCACTACTGCCGATATTGAAAAATCACAAAACGAACCCATTTCCTCAGGCGGACGGGTGGCACCCTCAAACTTGGGGCTTGTTGATTAACCCCTATTACGGGTGCAACAAGGGCGGAGACAAGCCCCGCCCCTACGCGGGTAAGAGTTGATTTACCGCGTAGAGGGCGGCTTTACGTCGCCCGTCCTTAAACACACAGATCGAAATTATGTAGCGAGAAGACTTTTTCAACACTCCCCTTGTTTGGGGGTGTTTGACCACCATATCCTCAGGGCCAAACGAGTTTGACCCTGCCACCCCTACAAGACTAAAACTAAAGGGGACGAGTCCCTCAGTTCTTGGCCAATGGGTGGATGCCCCAGTGGAGTTTGCTACGCAAGACTTTGTAAAACGAGTTCTCGGGGAAAACCACAAACTGCGATGTAAAAGGCGCTTTCTTGATCCGAACAACATCGTCGTTGCTCAACAAAGCCGATACCTGCCCGTCAAGCGTGATCCCCGCCCCTTCGTGAGCGGCGATGACCTGTACCTCGATAGTATCGTCGCCGTGGAGAACCATCGGGCGCGTGTTGAGCGAGAACGACGAAATCGGCACCGCCACGATTGCTTCCATCTGGGGATACACAATCGGACCACCAACCGCCAGCGCATAGGCGGTCGAGCCGGTCGGGGTGGCGATAACCAGACCATCGGCTTTGTACGTAACGATATCTTCGCCGTTGACGCGCAGGTTGATATCGATAATTCGGCTGACCGGACCATTATTAACGACCACATCGTTTAGCGCATACGGACACTCCAGCGGGTCCCCGCCGATAATCTCTGCCTGGAGCAACATCCGTTTCTGGATCAGATGTCTTCCCGCAACGATTGCCTCAAGGGCCTCGATAAGTCTTTGGCTGGGGACCTGGGTGAGAAATCCGAGCGACCCAAGATTGATACCGAGGATCGGGGTGCCTCTGTCACCAACGGCGCGGGCCGAAGCCAGCAGGGTACCATCACCACCGGCGGAGACAAGAATATCGACACCATCGGCCACCGTCTCACAAGAGGCAAAGGTGAAACTGTTGCCGGTGATTTCTTTGATATCGTCGCAGAGTACGAGTTGGTGGGAGTTCTTCTCGGCCCATTCCACAAACGAAAGAACCGACTCCCTGACACCTTCTCTGGTAATGTTGGCGATCAATCCGAATTTCATAACAATGCCCGGCTACTCGTTCCCCGTGAAGAGATCAGCGCTGGCGGCTCCTTCTTTTGGTTTAGAATGTTCACTCCGGCGGAACCGAAGCTTGCTGAAAAAGCGTCCGTTCTTAGCAGGCTTGCCCGATCCGATCTCATCGACAAGCCGAACAATACCCTCGGTATCGAGACCGAGTTCACGCAGCAGGATAGAACGGTGTCCATAAGTGACGAACTGATCGGGGATACCGACCGCCTTGAACCTGCCACCGAATCCAGTGGACATGAGGTGCGCGGCAACTTTCTGCCCGAACCCTCCAGCCAACTGGCCTTCCTCAACCGTAATGATGACCTTCGCCTGCGCGGCCACACGGTCGAGCGAATCCAGATCAAGCGGTCTGACAAAACGTGCATTGGTAACCGAGACATCGATCCCTTTCTTGCTCAACTCCTCCTGCGCCATCAGGGCACAATCTACCATCGAGCCAACCGCAAGCAGGGCGATCTCAGTCGGTTCAGTCTGCAACTCCCACTTCCCCCAGTCAATCGGGGTGATGTCTTTTGTCATTTCGGTAGGCACCGTGTCGCGTGGATAACGAATAGCAACCGCTCCGGTCAGATCGTTTTCGATTGTATAGTGCAGCATTGATCGCAGTTCGTTGCCATCTTTTGGGGCGGCAAGAGTCAGGTTCGGAACAGAGGATAAATACGCCAGGTCGAACGTACCGTGATGAGTCGGACCATCCTCCCCCACCAGACCGGCCCGATCCATACAAATCACAACCGGCAGATTTTGCAGCGCGATATCATGAATGACTTGATCATAGGCCCTCTGCATAAAAGTCGAATAGACCGTCAGGTATGGCCGTATCCCTTCTATCGCGAGACCGGCAGCAAAACAGGCAGCATGACCTTCGGCAATACCGACATCGAAAAACCGATCCGGGAACCGTTCCGCAAATTCAACCAGCCCGGTACCGGGCGCCATAGCAGCGGTAATAGCAACAACCTTATCGTTCTTTTCAGCCAGTTCGATCATCGTATTGCCAAAGACCTGCGTGTAGGCGGGGCGACCCGTTTTGGATGGCGCTTCGCCGGTCACTTTGTCAAACTTACCGACACCATGAAACTTGGTAGCGTTATCCTCGGCTGGTTCATACCCCTTGCCCTTAACTGTACCGACGTGCAGGAGGATGGGACCTTTGAGATTCTTGATATCGTTCAGCGTCTTGACCAACAGGCCGATATCGTGGCCATCAATCGGACCGAGATACCGGAACCCGAGTTTCTCAAAAAACATCCCCGGAATAAGCAGACTCTTGACCGAATCCTCGATCCGTGAGATAGCGGCGCGAATCTTGTCACGACGTTTGAAGCGGCCGGTCATCTCCCAGATTTCGTTGCGAAGTTTGTTCAGTTTCTCGTCGGTCATGATGTTGGTCAGATATTTCGACATCGCTCCGACGTTCTTGGAAATCGACCAGGTGTTGTCGTTGAGAATTACCAACATG
>DAOWIM010000011.1 GCA_030640905.1 bacterium | reverse complement strand
TTCCTGACCTCCACCCTGATCTATAGTGCCAGCTACCGGGATGATTTCAATCGTTCTTCTCAGACACGTCAGTCTACGCTGTCAACTAACTCAGGCGTCAGCGGGGTTTTTGATCACGCTAAGTTGCTGGGAAGAGGCGGCTCTCAGAAACGGGGTCAAAGCAGGTCCCGCAGGCCATTTGAGGGGCGGCACCGCGATCAGCAAAAGAGGGACAATGCAGCAGATTCACTGGAAACTAAGAAAGAGAAGAAGAAGGGTGACAGCACACCATTTTATGCTTACCCGACCAAACTCCTCAGGCTATTGACCGGGTGGATTCGTCCGGTAAGCTATCGATACAATCAGACATTCAGTAAGGCTGTACCCGGCATTGGTGAGCGACCGTCGTGGAAGTATCGATTTGGTCTGACCAAAGATCCGGAAGTAGAAATTGTCGACGAGACCCGTTTCCCTAATGCGTCAGAAGGCTTTTCCTATGACTTGTCCTCTGGCTTCAAGTTCCTTGGTGGTATTGATACTAAGGTTAAATTCAAGCAGACGATCAGGAGATCTCTCATTTCACAAGGGGCGCGCCACGAGGACATTTCTACCTCCTGGCCTGATCTGACAATCCGCATTCAGAAATTCCAGAAATTCCCCCTGATCAAGGGCGTCCTCAACAAATTCATCGATGTCTTTGCGCCTCGTACCGGCTATAGTCGGCAGACAAAAGAAGCGCGCAATCGGGACGATGATTTCACGACAAAAAAATCGGTGGCGGTTAATCACAATCCTCTGCTATCGATCAATTTCAAGGTGATGCGGGCGCTGTCATTATCTGCCTCATACACGATGAGCAGTAGCCGGGATGAATCGTACAATCCCACCACAGGTGTCAAGGAATCTGAGAAAAAGAGTCAACGCAAGGGTATAGCGCTTGCGACCAAATACTCATTCTCCGCGCCGGGAGGGATTTCAATTCCGCTGTTTGGTAAGCTTAAATTTAAGTCTACCATGAATATCGAATTGAATGTGAAACTGAATGCAACGCTCTCCGAGGTTGCCAAAGCTGGTGGCGCCTTTGCGACATCCTCCGACAAATCGGAGCTCTCAATCATTCCGGTTGTTACCTACATGTTCAGCCAACAGATAAAGGGCGGTCTCTCCGGTCGCTGGCAGGACACCAGTGATAACAAGATGGGACGCAAGAGTCACGTTCGAGAGTTGCGCATTTGGGCCGAACTGCGCTTCTAACCACACCGGATGATCTGTTAGATTAACTTGACATCAGCTCCCGGTTCGGTGAAATTAGTCAAATGGTAAACTATCAAAAATTATGCTCCCTGGTGATGTTCGCGATTGTTTGCCTCAGTTCGTGCGGGCCGACACCTACCGAAGCACCACCATTTGATGCCGATCGGGCCTTTGGTTATCTGGAAACGCAGGTCGATTTTGGGCCGCGGGTGCCGGATACCGAAGCCTCAGCCGTAGCCCGCGATTACTATTATGGGCACTTCAGTAATCTGGGAATGGAAGTTGACTCACAGGTGTTTGACTTCTTCGATCCGTACTCTTCCACGAACATGATCCTCGTGAATGTTATAGCTCACTATGTTGACCCCGATGCCAACGCAATGCGTATCTGCCTGATGGCGCACTACGATTGTCGCCCAAGGGCTGAGTATGCGGTTGATTCGACACTGCGCGATACGCCAATCGACGGTGCCAATGACGGTGCCTCCGGGGTCGCTATCCTGATGGAACTGGCCAATATGGTTGCGACCAACCCTCCGGGTTGTCATGTCGATTTTGTTTTGGTCGATGGAGAGGATTGGGGAGAGCCGGGTGACATCCAGTACTACATGCTCGGGTCAAAACACTTTGCTCAAAGTAACATAAGAGATCGCTACCGATTTGGCATTGTTGTCGATATGGTCGGCGACAGCGGTCAACAGATATACAGGGAAGGGTTTTCCAATATGTACAATGAAGCTCTTACCGATCTGGTCTGGAATACTGCCGCATCTCTGGGGGTAACGACGTTTCATGATTCCGTTAAGTATACTATTTATGACGATCATCTCTCGTTGATCACGGCCGGTGTTCCTACTATTGATATTATTGATTTTGATTATCCGTTCTGGCATACCGAAAGCGACACGCCCGACAAGTGTTCGCCTCTGGCTCTGGACAATGTTGGACGGGTACTGGGACATGTAATCTATAACTCGTCATCATGGCCTCCAAAGAGATAAAAAAACTTCGGGACTTCCCCTCGGTGGAAGAGTTGCTGCAAGAGAAACAACTTGCCACAGCGTTCAGGGAGATTCCACGTCCGGTTGCCGCCCGGCTGGTCAAGGCGGCAATTGCGGAGAACAAACGTATATTCCGCAAAGGCGAGGGCAAGGTTACGGTGTCATCGTTGAAGGATCATATTCGGCAGGCTGTTCTTCAAGCCGCACGCCGCGAAATCCGCCGCGTCATTAACAGCACCGGGATCGTTGTCCACACTAACCTGGGACGTGCACCACTACCCGAATCACTTTTTGAAGCGATCAAGCAGACCGTTACAGGGTATGGTAACGTGGAGTATGACCTGGCGGGAGGACGTCGCGGTAGTCGGGGGGAGGCATGCGAAGAATACCTTTCGATGTTGGCCGGGTCCGAGGCGGCTACGGTCGTCAACAACTGTGCGGCAGCCCTCTTCCTGATTCTAAACACGCTGGCCAATCGAAAGAAAGTTTTGATATCTCGCGGCGATCTGGTGCAAATTGGCGGAGGTTTTCGTATCCCCGATATTCTCAAGCGTTCCGGTGCCAGGCTCTCGGAGGTCGGAGCTACCAACATCACTACAATTGACGACTACCGCAATGGCATTGATCCGGCCACGAAGATAATCCTGCGCGTGCACAAGAGCAATTTTGTTCAGGCCGGTTTCACCGAGGAAACTCCGCTTAAAGACCTGATCGCACTGGGTCGGGAGCACGATCTGAACGTCGTAAACGATCTTGGTAGCGGTGTTCTGATCCCGACGCGGAGCATTCTCGGACACGGCGAACCGACTGTTCAGCAGTCGGTGCAAACTGGGGCTGACCTGACCTGCTTCTCGGGGGACAAGATGCTTGGCGGCGTGCAGTCGGGATTGATTGTTGGAAGCAAGAACCTTATTGGCCGCATCAAGAAAAACCCATTGTTCCGAACGATGCGGGTTGACAAAATCGTTTTTGCGGCTCTGGAACGTCTGTTTACCATCTACCTGAACGATAGCCAGGCAACCGACATCAAGTTGTGGAAAATTCTCAGTACCCCCGAGTCTGAGTTATACGCGCGGGGTCGTTCTATCCTGAAAAAGCTCGGCAATCCGACCGGGCTGTCGGTGGAGGCTACCGGAGTCTATGTCGGTGGCGGTGCGTTGCCCGAGTCGGCGCTTCCTTCGGTTGGCATAATATTCTCGCCGCCGTTTAAGGCCACCAGACTGGTTGGGAAATTCCGTGCACTTGATACACCGATTATCGGTCGCGTCGAAGACGACCGTTTCATTATCGATCTCAAGGCGATTGACGTAAGCGATTTCGAGTATCTGACCAAGGCGATCAAAGAGGTGATTGCTCTGGAGTCTCCGGCATGATTGTAGTCGGCACCGCCGGGCATATCGATCATGGCAAGTCCGCAATAGTAAAGCGTCTGACCGGTACCGATCCGGACCGTCTCCCCGAAGAAAAGTCGCGCGGCATGACAATTGATCTTGGTTTCGCTTTCTATGATACACCGGATGGCGATCAGGTTGCCTTTGTCGATGTTCCGGGCCATGAACGTTTTGTCCGAAACATGATTGCCGGAGCGGGCGGGATTGATGTTGTCCTGCTGGTGGTGGCCGCCGACGATGGCTGGATGCCGCAGAGTGAAGAGCATTTTCAGGTTGTCCGTTTACTCGGTGTCCGAAGCGGGATCATTGTGATTAACAAGACGGACCTTGTCGAGAAGGATTGGCTGGACCTGCTCCAACAAGAGATCAGGGAGAAGACGGCGGGTTCGTTTCTTGAGGATGCTCCAATCATTCCAGTTTCTGCTCAGACGGGGGATGGGTTTGAACAACTGCGCGATTGCCTTCAGGAAATATCGACCGAAACGGCAACCCGCAAGGCGACCGGAAAGACGCGTCTATATGTCGATCGGTCGTTCGTGCAGACCGGTATTGGGACCGTTGTGACCGGCACGCTTCGAGGCGGTGATCTCAATGTCGGCCAGAATGTCACGGTGTGGCCATCGTTGGAAACCGGCAAGGTGCGGTCGTTGCAATCGAACAACCGAGATGTCAAGACAGCCACTCCCGGACAAAGAACGGCGGTGTCGATCACCGGTCTTGATCGTAACGATCTAATCCGTGGCGGTGTCGTGGTTGGGAAGCTCGACTGTGCGTACTTCAGAGACAATCCGGTGCTGGCGTTGTCTGTCGAGATGTTGAAGCAGGCGCCGGTGACATTGAGTGACCGTCGTCGCGCCCTAGTAATCATTGGTACTTCCGAAGTGACCGGTGAGATCAGGCTCTATGACCGCAAGGAAATCACGCCCGGTGAGACGGGTATCGTATTCTTCAAACCGGATGAACCGTTACTGTCAATGATTGGCGACCATTTCATCGCGCGGCTTCCGACTCCGATGGTAACCATTGGCGGGGGACGGGTGATTGATCGCCTTCCCAACTTCCCGCGTCGCAAACAATCTGACCGGTACCAGTATCTCAATGATCGACTGACCGGATCGGTTTCGGACCTCGTCATCTCGGAATTGAAGCGGCGGATCATTGCTCCGTCGGATACTCTGCTCAGCCATGCCGACTACTCGTCGACGGAACTGTCCGATGTTGTCAGCCGGTTAAAAAAGGACGGAGTAGTGTCTACCTTCAGGGGCCAGTTGACGCACAACGAGACAATTGAGAAGGCCTCGGCCGAACTGAAAACAGTGGTAGAGGAATTCCTCAAAGGCAAACCCCACCTGAAGGGACTTTCACCGGACGAGCTTGATCGACTCTCTCCGTTTGACTTCAATACCACTGCTACGCTGACGGAATTTATGGTCGAACGGGAGGTGTTGGCGCGAATCGGTGAGAAGTACGATTTGGCAGGTCGCACGATGAGCCTGAAGGGACCGGTCAAGCAGGCATATGACGACATTGTCCGCCAGCTTCGGGTCGATCCATTGAAGCCGCCGCTGCTCTCCAAACTGGCTGCCGGAGGTAAACAATACCGCGAGGCTATCAAGTACATCCTGGAATCGGGCGAGGGATACAAGTGTGGCTCTGAATTCATTTTTCTGGCCGAGGCATGGGACGAGATAGTCGGTTTCGTAAAACAGACTATCAAAACGAAGTCCGATTTATCAATTGCCGAACTGCGCGATCATTTTGATTTCTCACGCAAGTTTGCCGTGCCGATTCTGGAAGAAACAGATCGAATCCGACTCACCTCTCGCGAAGGTGATGTCCGGGTGAGAGGAGATCGTTTTGAAAACTAAGACTTTATTCTACAATGCCCGTGTTCATACTCAGGCTGCAGCGTTGGTAGTTGACTCGATAGCCATACACAAGGGCCGCATTGTCGCCATCGGGAACAACCTGCAACACGATCCCGACTTCCGAAGCTATGCTAAGCTGGACATGAAAGGTCGTACGATCATTCCCGGTCTCGTCGATGCTCACACCCATTTGTACTACTTTGCGAAGACGTTGCGTAATGTCGATCTTGATGGCGTTGATTCTCTTGGGAAATGTCTCGTCCGGATAAAACGCCATTCAGAAAAACTGGGGCGCAACGAGTGGGTGCTTGGGAATGGTTTCTCGCACGACCGTTTCAAGAAGGTGATCGTCCCCACCAGATTCGACCTCGACCAGGTAACAGGAGGAAGACCCGCCTTTATTTCCTCGAAAGACGAGCACACCGCCTGGGTAAACAGCAAGGCCCTTGAAATGGCGGGTATTGATGCGAACACTTGTGATCCCGAAGGCGGACGGATCGAGAGGCTACCCGATGGTACCCCCTCTGGAATCCTGCGTGAAAATAGCGCCTATGATCCAGTGTACGATATCATCCCTGCTCCATCGCGTCGTGTAATTGATCAGTGCTACCGTCAGGTGCTCGACATAGCCTACCGAAAAGGTGTTACCGGTGTGCACTCGATGGATTCCCCCGATGCGTTTGAGTACTACTCGCAACTTGCGGAGAAGGGGAAAGTCGGCCTTCGAATCAATTACTACATGAGCGCCGAGAAACTTTCTGAATTGCTGCAAAACAAAATATACTATGGAACCGGGACTGATTTCTTCCGGTTGGCCGGTATCAAGATATTCACCGACGGCGCTCTCGGGAGCCAGACGGCTCATTGTTTTAATAAGTACACAGGCTCGAAAGATAACTATGGTCTGGCTGTCAATTCTGATCGCACACTCCAGTCTTTGATAAAAAAAGCGGCTCGTCTCGGATTGCCGTGCGCCATCCATGCCATTGGCGACCGAGCCGTCTCGCGTGTGCTTGATGCCTTCGAGACGGCGCCCCGGCTTGATTTTGGAGCGCGTCATCGCATCGAACATATGCAGCTTATTCGTCGCAAAGATATTTCGCGGGTCAAGCGGTTAAACGTCATCGGCTCGATGCAACCATCGCATTGTCCCTCCGATATAACGCTGATGCGTCGGTTTTGGGGAGCACGAGACGCCAACGCTTTTGTCTTTCGGACGCTGATTGATCGTGGCATTGATCTGGCTTTTGGTTCCGACTGTCCGATTGAACCGCTCAATCCGATGGCCGGGATCGCCGCCGCTGTACGCAGGGCGCGACCAAAGAGTCGCGACATTTTCTATCCGGAACAACGAATTTCCGCCGCCGAGGCGTTGTACCGCTTCACGGTCGGACCGGCGATTGCAGCGGGACAGCAACATTGTCGCGGCTACCTGCTGCCCGGCTATCCGGCTGACATTGTTGTGCTGTCGGAGGACCCCACGCGGGTTGCGGCCAGTCGCATTGCTGATATTGAAGTCCTGGCTACGATTCTCGATGGCAAACCAAAATACGCTCACGTGTCTTTGGGGCTGTAGGTCTGGGTCCTTTCCTGTGCTGCCCCATACGAGTGAAATGGGTTCGTTTGGCGTTTTTTCACTTTCGGAGTAGTGGGTCGGTAGTGTTTTTGGCTCTCCTATAAGCTCTAGGCGGATTTATCCTTTGTGATAGTGGGCGGTATTGTTTTTAGGGGTGATGTGGTGGTGAATTGGGGGGTGGGAAAATGTTTGTGGCAGGATCGCGGGGGTCCTGCCCTTGACTGGACAATGTGACCCCGGCTGATGTCTACACCGGGCGAGCAACCAAGATTATTGAAGAAAGGAAACGAATTAAAAAGCGAACAATGAGTCTGAGGAAACGAAACTACAAAAAGGCTATTGCCAGAGCACAAACTGTGGCTTAGATTTCAACTCCAGATGTCCGGATTGTCTGAAGACGTACAGCACTTCGAATACCGGTTTGTGGCAATCTGGGAGCTGGACACGGACTATGAGATAGGAAGGATCCCTACTTGGAATTGGAGTGCCTTCCGACGAATTGAATAGCAAAGTAGGATAAAACGCTAAGGCGGTTCTTCCAGTATATAACCCGAGTATGAGGAGGATTGAATATGTATGAGGCCCAAAGAATCTTACGGTACACTATTCCTGGGTTTAACACGGTATTTATCCTACTCGTGGTCTTTTTGGCTACCGACTTTACATGCACCGAGCAGATTCTCTGGGACGTCAAAGGCATTGGGCCCGCTCTTCTTGTCGTGCTTGGTTCAGGTGCGCTCGGATTCTTGCTAGCAAACATTTACTATTCGCTTGTCTGGTCACAGCTGTTTCGCAGATGGTTAGCCTACGATCATAGGCCGGTTTTAGTAGAGCTTCTCAAGGCAGAATTGATTGAGATAGACGGGCCGCATAACATCACTGACGATCAGAGAAAGGCATGGGAGTTGATGAATTGTCTGTATAACTCTCATAAAGTGGCGTTGCTGAATGAGAAGTACGACGATTTCATGGCTGGCCTGAGTAATTATATGGCAGGGCTTGGGGCGACGATCGTTGGTGTGTTCGTTGTGTGCGTAACTTGGTCGGCATTGTTCTACGGGCCTATGTGTCATGACATTGGGGACCATCCCTTGAAGGATATTGTCGTTTATGCTTCTTTCGTTATGATTCTTTGGATACTGGGCGCTGCCTTTCATCGAACCCTTGTGTCCGCTAAGAGGATATCAAATTCAATGGTGAAAGAATATGTACAGAGGACCTTCACAAAGCACAATCCGCTAAAACTGGTGTTTTGTGAAGACGGCAGTAGCATGGTACAGGATCAGTAATGTAGCGCAGAACCCTTTGGCGATTCTGCTGCCCACGATATCTCAACATAGGAGCACTTCATGCAATATGCGCGTGATCTAATACAGAATTATCCAGCCATGAGGCCATGGGTCGGATGCCGGTACGATTGCCCCGAACACAAACGTCTGCTGGTTATTGGCGAGAGCCATTATCTACCACCCGAGTCCACACAACACGAAACTCCCAGGAAGTGGTTCAATGGCAATCAGGAGATGCTTGAGGATAAGGAAATCGCATGGATCAGTACCACCGAAATTATACGAGGATCGCGCAGAGAGAATTTCAAAGCAAAAGGCCACACGATATACAGGAACCTCACCAAGATGCTGCACTCGGTCGGGCGGGAACTTGAGAATCCGTACGACGCCATACACGATATTGCCTACTACAACTATTTTCAGCGACCGGCCAAGACCGGAGTCAGTGTGGCCGGTATTGAGGAGGTTGATAAGAAAATCGCGATTGAGTTTTTCCAATCGGTCGTTGCGGTGTTGAGGCCGGAGTTGATCCTATTTGTTAGTAAGCTTGCGTGGGGCGTATTTGATGAAGCCAAGCTCTCTGTTCCGGGTGTTGAGATAGGCCGCTGCCCGCATCCGAGCAGCATGTATTGGAACAAAAAAGCCGCGAAATACGGAAACATAAACGGAAAAGAAGTTGCAGCCAAGTTTCTGAAAGATAACGAATGGAATTCAATGTCAGGAGCGCAGGGTTCTTGACCTACCCGGTACCCCACCCAGCGGGCTTGTTGAGAAACCCTGGTTTTTGGTTCGTTCATTCGGTAGTTACCAAACTCGGTATTAATTGTGAGCGACAGCTGCCCGATTCGTTCAGAAGGCACCGAATCGCATCTATGATAGCGGCAAATAGAATTCTGAAGTCACATAATCCACCAGATACGGCCGTCAGCCGCTTGAAATTGATTACCGTCGCGACCAACAGACACTGCACCCGCAACTTACGCAGACCCCGCCGCCAGTCTTGTAGGTCGAAACTCCTGTAGTTTCGACACTTTTTCTGTGTGTGGATGTCGAAACCACGCCCCGAGCAACGCTCGTGGCTCAGGGGTTTCGACCTACGAAACTGGCTGGCTTGCCCAACCGCCCAACCTCGATATATTAGACCATAATAATTGCGGCGGATATTGTCAAGCGATCACATTTGTCGAAACCACGCCCCCGGCCAGCCGGAGGCTCAGGGGTTTCGACCTACAAGGCTTAAACCGGGTATGTTGCGAAAGCAGTTGAAAGTGACAAATCTCGCCGTACCCTCATTATCATAATGTCTCAATTTGACCATGAGGCAAATATAGTCAGGAATGGAACCCACCGCAAGCGGTGGGCGACCCAGCTAATGTGGCTCGCGCGACAACTAAACGTGGCTTGCCACCTATTTAGGTTGACTTCGATTTGTCGATTATCAATATTGCAGTATGCGTACCGGACACAAAATTGTCCTTGGGCTACTAACGTTTCTACTTCTCAGTCCCGTCATATCCTTTAGTATTCGTTCCGCCCTGGCCGCAGGCACACCTGATTCACCCGACTCAACAGGCTCACCTGTGTTAACAGGCACAGCCGACAGCATCATAGAATTTGACTCCCAAGCTTCAACCGAACCGATCTCCCGCCCGATAGTCTATACAATTACGATAGAGGGCGCCATCGGTACCGTTACCAACGACCGAATAGATGCCGCTATCGAACTGGCCGATGAGGAAGAGGCCGAACTGCTGGTGATCTTTCTTGACACTCCCGGCGGTTTCACAAAACCAACTTGGGCGATCTGCAAAAGTATTTTGAACTCGCCGGTGCCGGTCTGTATGTATATCGCGCCCTCCGGTGCACGGGCTGGTTCGGCTGGTGTTTACATGACGTATGCTTCGCATTTTGCAGCTATGGCGCCATCGACCAATATCGGCGCCGCCCATCCGGTCGCAGGTGGTGGCGAAGAGATCGACTCGATGATGAACGAGAAGATCACCAACGATGCCGTAGCCCAGATCAAAGCGGCCGCCGCCAAACGTAATCGTAACGCCGAGTGGGCCGAACAAGCGGTTCGGGAATCGGTTTCGATTACCGATGTCGAAGCGCTGGAGATGAATGTTATCGACGTGCGCGCTGACGATCTCGATGACCTCCTTGCCCAACTCGATGGATGCGAAACCGATGTTCCTCTTGGCGACATCGTCCTGAAGCTTGAAAACGCCCGCACGCGGGTGATCGAAACATCGTGGATACATACGTTTCTCGCGTTGATCACCACCCCCGATATCGCTTTCATCCTGTTCTCAATTGGTTCCCTCGGTATTGTGCTCGAACTGTACAACCCCGGAGCGATCCTGCCCGGCGTCGTCGGCGCCATTTCGCTGATCCTGGCCTTTTACGCATTTCAGACATTGCCGATCAACTACGCCGGTCTGGCGCTGATCATAGTCGGCATAATCCTCTTTATAGCGGAGATCAAAGTGGTCAGTCATGGACTCTTGTCAATTGGCGGCATCATAGCGCTCTTTCTGGGTGGAATCATGTTGATCGACACGGTCGATCCATCGCTCAAGATATCGTGGTCAATTCTGATTACCGTTGTGGTATGTGTTGGCGGTGCGCTGATGCTTGCCGGCTGGCTGGTGCTCAAAGCGTCCCGACGGCGCCCGTTTATTGGCCATGAAGGGATGATCGGGAAAATCGCGACCGTCAAGAGAAATGGTTTGGTTTATGTTGATGGCGCCCTCTGGAAAATGAAATCAGCCGAGACGTTTGCGGAGGGGGACGAGGTAGAAGTTGTCGCTGTCGATAAAATGGTATTGAAAGTTAGAAGAAGTTAATCATAAACAGGGAGTGTGAATAGATGCAGTTACCGATTCTTGCAGTCGTAATATTCTTTGGCTTTATCATCCTCGTCAATGCTATCCGAATATTGAAAGAGTACGAACGGGGCGTGATTTTCCGACTTGGTCGCCTCATTGGCTCCAAAGGCCCCGGCCTGATTCTTCTGATCCCGATAGTCGACCGACTGGTGAAAGTTGACCTGCGCGTTATCACCTACGACGTACCCGCGCAGGATGTTATCACCAAAGATAACGTCTCGATCAAAGTCAACGCCGTGCTCTATTTCCAGGTGCTCGATCCGAACAAGGCGATTGTTTCGGTGGCCAATTTCTTTGAGGCTACCTCACAGATAGCACAGACTACTCTCCGCTCTGTCCTTGGTCAGGTGGAGCTTGACGATCTTCTGGCTGAGCGCGAGAAAATCAATACCGAACTGCAGCAGATTATTGATGATCAAACCGAGCCATGGGGTATCAAGGTGTCGGTCGTTGAGGTCAAGAATGTTGATCTGCCGCCTGATATGATGCGTGCGATGGCCAAGCAGGCCGAAGCCGAACGTGAGCGACGGGCCAAGGTCATTCACGCCATGGGTGAATCGCAGGCCGCTGAGAAGCTGAGCGAAGCCGCTACCAAGCTTTCGACAGCGCCCAATGCAATGCAGCTCAGGTTCTTACAGACGATGGTTGAAGTGTCGGCTGAGAAGAACTCGACCTTGATTTTCCCGGTTCCGATCGACCTGCTGGGTGCATTTAAGAAATACTTAGACAACAAGACAGGGGAGTAGAGGGGGGAGAGGCATCACGATCTTTTCTGTAAATAGCGGGTAGGAGCATGCTGCTCCTGCCCGATTGCTATCCGGGCTGAAATCTGTTATCATACCAACCCATGAAAACAAAACGCACCGACTACATTAGCTGGGAAGAGTACTTTATGGCTATCGCCCAGCTTTCGGCCCTTCGCTCAAAAGACCCCTCTACTCAGGTCGGAGCCTGTGTCGTTAATGCCAACAAGCGCATTATCGGGATCGGTTACAACGGCTTCCCTATCGGCTGCTCCGATGATGAGCTCCCGTGGGACCGCGAGGGTGACTATCTCGACACCAAGTACCCCTATGTCTGCCACGCTGAAATGAATGCGATCACCAACGCCTCCAACAAGCCGGACCTCGATGGCGCTTCGTTGTACGTCTCGCTCTTTCCATGCAACGAGTGCGCTAAGCTGATTGTGCAGGTGGGGATCAAAGAGGTTGTTTTCCTGTCGGACAAATACAACGGCGATCCGGTCTTTGTGGCCGCCCGCAAGATTTTTGACATGGCCGGTGTCCGTTGTCGTCAGCTAAGGCCGGACCATAAGAGTCTAAGTCTCGACCTGGAAATTGATTAGCCTGATCATCTAAACCATCGCTTCCCGTGACCGGCACATGTCCAGAGGTTGTCCCAGAAGTTGCATATTGTTGGTCATTTGGTTACCATGCGACATTTGAGGCGTCGATGGTCTATATTCGGCCAGAGCGTATCCAGAAGACACTGATAGAAGTCCC
>DAOWIM010000100.1 GCA_030640905.1 bacterium | reverse complement strand
CGAAAAAGTGGCGAAACGTGACACATTAATAGTAAAATATTCAGGTGACAGGATGTACCGATGAAAATTTCTGGAATTGCTCAAAATCGAAGGTATAGGTATTTCGTGGATAGAGATCGTTGCAGGCATTATATTGAGTTGTTATGGAACTAATAGTCCTCTTTTTCAATTCGTTTATGGTTGGCTTCTCCGGCGCCATCATGCCCGGCCCGTTACTGGCGGTTGACATAGCCGAGACACCTCGGAGTGGATGGCGGACCGGGCCGGTTCTTTCAGTTGGACACGCTATCGCCGAGATTGCAATCGTCATTGTCCTTGCTCTTAGCGTGACGGCTCTGAGTGAGAATTCGATCATTGTTCGGATCATCGGGCTGCTCGGTGGACTGGCGTTGATCGTGATGGGCGCGGTGATGGCGTGGGATATTCTCATGAAGAAGATCAGCTACGATGCCGCCGGAAGCAAAACGGCCGGGCACAAACTGATCGGTAAAGGGATCACCGCCAGTCTCTCCAATCCGTACTGGTTTATCTGGTGGGCAACAGTAGGTCTGGCTTTCATAGTTGAGGCAAAGAAGTTTGGAATAGTTGGGCCGGTGGTGTTCTATTTTGGGCATATTCTCTCGGATTTTGTCTGGTACACGGTCGTCTCGCTCATTCTCTGGAAAGGGAAAAAGTTGCTGATGGGTGGAGGGCTGCGACTGCTTATTCTGATATGCGCCGCCTTCCTTCTTTATCTGGGTGGCTGGTTTATCTACGATGCCGGGCTTGGCCTGGGCTGAACATTATTGAGGAGTGCTGATGGCGCTGCAAATCCATCCGGTGACCGAGCAGGACAAAACATGGCTGATGAAGATTGTCCGCACCTGGGGCGCCGATTTTGTTATCACGCGCGGACGCAAAGTCTATCCGACAGAGATCGAAGGTTTTTACGCTGCCGAGTATCCCGAAAATCGGCCAACATGGTATCCCCCTGCGCGATGAGATAGAATTTGAGGAGATGCTTTAGCTGTCGAAACGAGCAGCGCCGAGAGGCGCCTCGTGGAGATGGTCGTAGATTGGGCCCTGGGGAGTCAGGGTTGATTTGAACAGCACCAGTTGTTCGAACCGAAACGGGGTTTCGTTCACTTTGAATGAGTTCATAAAAGCTGTCAGATCATCGAGGTTGCTATTGTCACGAACCCGACCAAGGGTCAAGTGAGCCTTGAATCGTTTTTTCTCCGGTTCAAAGCCGAGTCTCTGCGCGGCAGCTTCTATCTTCTCGGCCAGCAAGCTTAGAATATCAACTCCGCCTGAAAGTCCTGCCCAAATCACACGTGGTCGGTTCAGATTTGGAAAAGCGCCCAGCGAGACAAGAGATGTTTCGATTGGTTGATAGCCTGCCGCAATTGTATTGATCTCTTCACGGAGCGGGCTAACCAGTTTCTCGTTGGTCTCCCCAAAGAATCGAACGGTGAGGTGGATATTCTCCAGCCGGACCCATTTGACATTTCCACGCTTCTCAATCAGCTCGTTTTGAATTTGGATCAGCTCTTTCTTAATCTGTTGGGGAAGAGGCAGGGCGAGAAAAAGACGCATTACGTGATATCCAGTATGTCGCGGCGAAGCAACTCCAGGGCGGCGTGGGCGGCACGGGTGCGGTTGAACTCTCGGGTTGAGGCAAAGTGGTACTCATAGATGCGGTTGCCGTGGACTGAGGCGAGAGCTACGAAAGTCGTGCCGACCGGTTTGCTATCAGTACCACCTTCCGGTCCGGCGGTGCCGGTTATTGAAAGCGCATAGTCGGCGCCAAAGAGATTGCGACAACCAACAGCCATCGCCTCGGCGCATTGTTCGGAGACGGCTCCGTGTTGCTCAATGATCTCGGAGGCAACGCCGAGCTTGTCTATCTTGATTTCGTTAGCGTAGGCGATGAGGCCGCCGAGAAAATATGACGAAGCGCCGGCCGCCGATGTTATCAGCATGCCGAGTTGACCGCCGGTACATGATTCGGCTACGGCCAGAGTTTTGTCGTTGTCTTTGAGCAGTTGTCCGACGACCGATTCCAGTGAATCGGAGTTACGACCATAGATGTAGGACCCGGCCACTGATTCAAGATAGCGGGTGAGATCTCGTACTTTGTTCTCAACTTCGCCTTCGTCTGAACCGGTGGCGGTGATACGGAGAGTCACGCCGCTGGCCGAGGGCAGGTAGGCCAGTTTCACACCGGAGGGAAGTTTCAGGTTTGGCTTGATCAACTCGGCCAGCTTTGATTCGATTACGCCCGTCGTCCGCAGCGTCACGACTTTAAGCGCCTGTCCGGTCTTGAGGCTGCGCAAGTATGGGACCACACTGTCGGTGACAATCTGTTTCATCTCAAAAGGCACACCCGGCAGAGCTATGAATATCTTCCCCTCTTCGGCGATACAAATCCCCACCGCCGAACCGAACTTGTTGGGAAAGAACCTGGCCCCCTGCGGCAGCAGGGCCTGATTCTGATTTATGCCCGGCATCTCCACGCCTCTTTTTTCAAAACGCTTACGGATATCATCGAGGACATCTTCGTGATAGATCAGATTGCGCTTGAATACTTTGACGATTGCTTTTTTGGTGACATCATCATCGGTTGGTCCCAGACCGCCGGTGCAGATTACCAGCGAAGCACGCTTGAGAGCGAGTCGAAAGACTTCTTCTATCTGCTCAACAGAGTCACCAACCGAACTGCGATACTTCACAGTCAGACCGGCTGTTTCAAGTTGCTGGGCGATGAACGAGGCGTTGCTGTCGACTACATGGCCGGAGATTATTTCGTCGCCAATGGTGATGATTTCTACATCCATGACACCAGTTCTACCTAACTGAAGAATGGAACGCCCAACTCGAAGCGATCAACTACATACAGAAAAACCTGGACCGCAATATTAGCATGAATTCCCGCAACGATATCATCGGCCGTCACACCCCAGCCACCGGGAAGTCTCTCAGCCTGCGCCGCCGGAGGAATCTTGACAACATCGAAAAATCGAAACGCGAAAAAAGCCAGAGCATAAGTCGCCGGTGAAAACGGCACCAGTATCAACGATATAAACATGCCGGCCCATTCATCGATAACTATCTTGCGGGCGTCATGCCCCAGCGACTTCTCGGCATTCCCGGCAGCCCATACTGAAACTGCAGTACAGACGATTGCAGCGATCGACAGCGCCAGCGTATCACCGCCAAGAAGGAAGTATGCGATCAACCAGGCCGGTATCGTTCCCCACGTTCCCGGATAGGGACGCATGTATCCCGAATAGAGGCCGGTGGCTATCAGCGTCGCGATTTTGTCTTTCATGGTTGTCATCT
>DAOWIM010000233.1 GCA_030640905.1 bacterium | reverse complement strand
ATGGCCATCGTCTACCGAGGCTACGATCGCGAGCTCGAGCGGGAAGTGGCGATCAAGGTCCTGCACCCCTACCTGTCGAGCCAGGCCGAGTCGAAGCGGCGCTTTCACCGCGAGGCCCGCGCCGTGGCCCGGCTCCGATTCGCCAACATCTTTGTTTTGGCAACAGTTACAGCGCCTCACTCCATGTCAGCTTCGAGATAGTCCTCAGTCTGGGACTGGCGCAACAGCTTTTGGGAAAGTTTCTTTGTGAATTCGAGGGCTGAGTTCTCACCATAGACCTTCAGCATGTGATTCATGGCGATAACTTCTGATATGACCGTTATGTTCTTACCCGGCGAGATAGGCACCGTCACCAGCGGAATCTGAACACCCAGAATTGTGGTCAATTTGTCTTCCACACCCAGTCGCTCGTACTGTTGCGTTTCCGACCAAAGGGTGAGTCCGACCTCAACTTCAATTCTCTTCTGCATTCGGATAGCGCGAATTCCGAAAAGCTCTTCAATGTCAATAATTCCGACACCCCGTATTTCCATGTGGTGCCCCAATAGCTCCGAACCGGTCCCGATAATCACTTCGGGCGTCATTCGAGTGACACGAACCACATCATCGGAAACCAGCCGATGCCCTCTTTCCACCAAATCGAGAGCCACTTCCGATTTGCCTATCCCCGATTTGCCTGTGTAGAGAAGGCCGACACCATAGACATCAACCAGCGTACCGTGGACATCAATTGAGGGTGCGAAAATGTGATCCAGATACGCGGCCAGGCGGGCCGTCAAATCCGCCGTGGTCAGACGGCTGGAGAAAACCGGCGTCTGATGCTGTTCGGCAGCCTTGAGAAACGGCACCGGCGGAACAAGACCCTTGGCAATGATTACTACTGGAAGACCGCAGGCAAACAGTTTCTCCGAGGTATCTTTCAATGCTTCCGGCGAGAGACGATTGACATATGTCATCTCGGTCTCACCGAGTATCTGCACCCGCTCATGGGCAAACCGCTCAAGGAAACCGGTGAGGGCCAGTCCCGGACGGTGCAGCTCAGGGCGCTTGATCTCTCGCTTGAAACTGGCCTTGTCCTGACTGAGTAGAGTCAGCTCAAGGTCCTGATTGCGCGCCTCATATATCTTTTCAACCGTTATGCTTGCCATCGTCAGAAAACCTAATTGGCCGACCAGAGTCGGGCAAGATATAAAACCAAAAAAGAAGGCCCTGCTTCTGCAGAGCCTCGTGTATTCTCAAGAGATGCACGGCTTATCTTAGTCGAGCTTCTTCTCAATTTCTTTGAGCTCTTTCTTGAGGTTCTTCAGTTCATTGCGCAACTCTTCCAGGTCGGAAGTGAGTTCGTCCTGATCGAAAAAATCACCGTTATGCAGATAGTGGTCGCGGAATGATCGGTCAATATTTGGAATCTGAATATCGATATCGGGCATTCTGAATGATCCGTCAAAGTGACCGAACGAGTATTCATTTTCTCTCTCGCCAACAGTGACCTCGATCTTCTCAGAACGTTTCTCTCGCATAACAGCGACCATGATCTTCTCGCCCGGCTCAGCCTCGCCTACCAGTTCGATAACATCCTCGGTATCGTTGACCTTGTCCTTATCGATAGCTACGATAATATCTCCGGCCTGCAGGCCAGCTTCTTCGGCCGGCGAATCTTCTTCGACTTCGGTAATCAAAACCCCACGACCTTTTTTCACGCCGAAATAATCCCCAAGCTGCTTGCTGAGATCGCTTAGGTGAACGCCAATGTAGGAATTGGGCTGATCGGTATAGATCCAGATATTCTTGCAGCCGGGGTATGATGACCAGTTGAAATGACGCCTGAAACTGGTTTTTGGTTCCTCACCGAGCACCACCATGATTGTCTTTTGGTCATCATCGCGAATAATTTTCAGCTTGATCTTGTCGCCCTCCTCGGCATCCTCAAGCAAATCGACCAGATCATCCGAATCAAATATCTTCCGGCCATCAATCGCAATTATGATGTCATCCTCTTCCAGACCAGCTTCTTCGGCGGGTGAATCCTCGATGATCTCGTTGATTACGACCCCATAATCTTCGTCAAGTTCGAAAACTTCGGCTAAATTTTCGTCGATGGTCTGCATGTAAATACCCAGCCAGGCGCCTTTCTCGGCCTTCCGTGGCTTGGCTTGTCCGACTGCCGCGATAACGGCAACAGCCAGCGCGAGCACCAGCAGAACTTTCAGCAACTGTTTCATAAATACCCTCTTCTGGTATTGGTTAATTTGCTTATCTGTAGAGTTATACGCGGTTTTTGGCGATGAGGTTTCCAAAACAGTCAGGCGGTTTGTAGCTACTGAGCCTGATATTTGGCCTTATGGCGGAGAGGAGGAGAAATGGCGTGGTGGGGAGTTGGTTTTATCGCTAAATTGGAGGGTTAAAAAGATTTGACATTTTCCCGAAAACAGTTAATATGTCTGGCCACATATAGTGGTCTTATACTCCCCTGTAGCTCAGTTGGTAGAGCAGCTGACTGTTAATCAGCGGGCCGTAGGTTCAAGTCCTACCGGGGGAGCTTTTCCTTTGGAGACCCATTGACTTATTGGGTGTACGTCCTTCAATCAAAATCTTCCGGTCGTTTCTATTGTGGGCATACGGGTAACTTGACTCAGCGGATCGAGCAACACAATGACCTTTCCTATGTCAGTACCAAAACGACTAAACGGTTTGCTGGACCGTGGGTGCTGGTACATAGCGAGGAGTTCGAGACTCGCTCCGAGGCGATGAAAGTAGAAAGACAGATCAAGAAGCGGGGCATGCGAAGGTATTTGGAGTCAAAAGCTCAGTTGTAGAGTCCCGCTCTGAGCGGGATTAATCAGCGGGCCGTAGGTTCAAGTCCTACCGGGGGAGCTTGATTTATGCTACTTTACATGTCACATCAGAATATCAGCTTTTTCCCTTAAGGATGGAGCGGTGGACAAAATCTCGAATTAGTCCCCCAATATGTTAGTGAGCGAACGTATCCGCATTCTTGACCAAGAGCGGAAGATCTCAGTCCCAATCCAACACAAAACCCTTGACCATCTGTAGGAGAGCAAGTACGGAATGCGTATGAATCGGCACTGAACGTTCGATTCGTAGGGAGTAAGTCGACCACCCACGTGGGTAATAAGTGCTTTCGAAGTAAAGACCTCTGAGCCCTATCAATACTCCAAAATCCGTCCCCCAATAAACACCTGTATGTCTACCCGCATTTTGAACTCCCAAGGACCAGATAGACACTCTCACGCCTAGGTAACCATCTGCTGCCGATATATAATCTAATGCTAAGTTCTTTTCCCGCTCGTACAGCTTATAGAAACTTCCACACTCAATTAGAAAGTTCTTGCTAAAGTTGAGACGAAGACCAAGAGACAAACTCACTATCCTCTGTAATTCACTTCTGGCAGGTATGCTTGCAGCTACGCCTCTAAGAATAGGCTCGCCTTCCTCGTCGTTTCTGCTATGATACCTCACACTACGCAACCCAAGCGTCGTCTCTATATTGTGATCTGAGTGATTCACGTTCATGCAGATCGTATCACTGGTCACGAAACTATCTACTGCCACGAAACAGAATTCATATTCCATGTCACTCTTCAAGGGTCCAAACCACATATTGAATTCGTGCTCGGTAGTAATAGCTATTTCACTGGAATCAGCTGCGACTTCTGCTGCTTCATGCTTCATTGGTTCGAACGGCTTAAATGGTCCATTGGAGATGCCAAAGAGTCTTTGAAAGATTGATGGCTTGGGTCTTTGCCTTGCAGATAGGAGGTCGATATCGTGGGTACCTTTGCGAGTAGATGTCACGGTAAGAGGCAACGTAAATTTGTTGTTTCGCCATGCAGGGGTGTACGTCACCACTCTGCCTCCATGAGAGGAACTTAGTTGCGGCGGCACAACCGCCTTGAGCGTTAGCCTTACCTCTTGTGACTCACTCACTCCGTCCTCCACAATAAGGCTGATAATCGATAAACCGGTCTTTTGTATGTCGATTACTTGATGCGATCCTGAGGGATCTAGCGGTAGCAGGTTGGCTGCCGCGACTGGTAGCGAATCAGCCTGCGGGTTCAGCTGCCACCACTTAAACCGCAGCGCGCCCCTATCGTGATCGGCGTCAAATGAACCCATTGCGTCTATGTGCACTTGCCTGCCGACAGCAGCGTAGCAGATGCCTCCATCATATTTGACACCATCAACCCTAAGAACTACCACCGGTGGACTATTGGATATAGGGAAGGCAGCCTTAATCCCGTCCGATAGTTGCCTCTCCCACATTGAGTCGGAAATATCCACTATGAAGCCAGTCAATCTGGTATATCCGGTGATCAGGAGGGGCAATTGGGAAGCTGAAGTACGCGGAAGGGAATCAGTTATTAACAGTTGAAACTCTATAAGTGGCGGTTCGGGTAGAACCTCAATCCGCATGTAGCAGTCAGCATTGCGCATCATCCTCAACACTGTTTCATCTCGCTCAGGAGCTTCCCGAACTCTGCCACGTAAAGTTAGCGAATCTTCGTAGTAGCGCATGAGGGCATCAACCTGCTCCTCATCAAGACGATTAATCTTCCATTTGTTGACACTCTGTACGGAAGTAAAAAGCACCTCGCCAGTGCGGTGATCCCCAAGGTCTTGCAGGATTTCTACTATCTGAGGGAGGAATCTTGTATCTTTGGCATACAGGAGAAGTCTATTCTCACTAGTCTTCCCTGAGCTCGCCATCGCAAACATGAATGAGATTGCGGCAAATACAAGTAGCTTCATTTATAACTTTCTTCTATATCCGCTGACAGGCAGGTGCCAATTCGCCCCACGATAATCTCTTGATTTTCCAAAACTTTTTGATGTATCTCGCGTCTGACTTCTGCCTCCAGCAACTTTATAGGATGACCGGGACCACCCACCCAATCGGCTAGCTGGATTTCTGTCAATTCGGCACATACTGTTCCATTGACTTCAATGATCAAATGACCTCCGCTGAAGTAAAAACGATCTCTGCTGCTTCCGTTAGTAAACACACCGGAGTGTGTAAACTCAAGTTCATACGTAACGGCTGTTGACCAATCAGGTTTCAGTCCGGTCCATTCACTCACAGCTTCCCAAAGAGAGGAGTCACCAATGTCGATGATCCGAAATGTCTCTTGCCCCTCAACGTTTCCGGTGCCCGCTGCCCCCGCACCACCCGCGCTTGAGGGAGCGAAGCTCGATTGATGACAACTGAAAGGCAAGACGAGAATCAATATGATTAGTGCAGTTCCAATCATCCAATACAAGATGCCAAGGGTTCTTCGGATACTCCTTGAAGACCATCGATGGAAACGTCTCTCTATAATTCCCTCCGCGCTCTGGATCACCACTTTGCGGCGCTTGGACAGCCAAGTAAGGATTGAGATAATAGCCCAAATAATGCCAAGAATCACATTTGGGGTGTCCATTATTCTCTCTCACTGTGTCGTACAATTCGCATGTCTGCAGTCACACCATATGGGACAGTTCGCAAACTATTGTCATTTAATACATTATATTATCTTAGCAAGAAAGGCAATTGTAAAACACTTGTTGCGTATTACTCATTCTGGCACACTACAATCGGGCTAAGTTGGATGCCACCGCTACACGAGAAACAAGGGAATCGGATAACCAATTGTAAGGCAACTTGTTACGCTGCTCTCAGTAAGTATTCAACCACCGGCTGGAAAATTATAAACTCGTCTATTCGGGGGAGCTTGATTTTCCTGATTCAGCCTATAAACAAAACCTCCTCAAGACAGTAGCAGGTCAGGCCTGCAACCTGACAGAGGAAATACATCTATTCACCGAACGCTATTCATCGCACCCCAAGGGGTGCGGCACCCGGCCTATTGTCCAGAGCGGTGCTACTGACGCGCTAGCGAACGACAGATACACGCTTGATTTTAGAGATGTCTACCGACTTGTCATCGCTTAGTCCGTTACCGGCCACACGCCATTTTTTCTTGAACCAGAGCGACGGATTTTCAACCTGAACCTCGCGCTGTTGAGAGTCCGCGTCGCCCGTAAGCAACCGCACTTTCGCCTTGCTCTTCACAGCAGCGCTGATCAATATCGATGAAACCAAAGACGAGTAATCGTCCGTATCAGTTGCAACCTCCAACTTATCGTTCAGTGATAGCAGAATCTCTTCGAGAGGAACTGATTGGCAACTAATGATTTTCTTGATGAGATCATTTGTCTCTGCCTTATAATACTTGTTCAATTGCCGAGACAGGAGGTGCAACCCCACAAGCATCAGGACTGTTTCATCAATCGTCGTGGGTTCAGGAAGCCGGGTGAGATCGTCATTCAGGCGATAGGCGTGGAGGTCTTTGTCGAAGTGTACGGGTACATTGGCCTCGGATATATAGTTGAGATAACGATACGCGGATCTTTCAGATATCGCGCAGACGTCCATGATAGTCTTAAGGGTCACGTGATGGCGGCTCCTTAATAGATTCATCAGGAGCACTATTTTGCGCATCGTACGCATCAATAGATAAGGAGGGGATTCTACTCCCCTCCTTCCGTAACTTAGATGCTCGCTTGCAACAACAAGAGCTCCAAGGCCAGCAAGGCCAGTGCATCTTGATCGGACAGCGGTTCATCGATCGGTTCGGTCGAGGTGCTTGTACCTTCCGGGGAAGATTCGGCCGGTGGATCACCACCACCCACATCCGCCAAGGCTGCTGAAGGCATTGCTGCGGACATAGCCAGACCAATCACCAGTATAACCAGAGCACTGTGAAGGAGCGTGCCAGTTAAGGACTTCCGTTGCATTTGTCCTCCTTTCTTTTAGGAGTTTGACATTAAAAAAGGAGGGGTTGCAACCCGTATGCCGTGTGGTTATGGTTGGAGCTTAAGACTGTAACGCATTACTATTCAAGGTCTTAGGGGATGAGGGGTAATTGGCCGACTACCGTTGGACTGCATTTATTTGCCAGTGCCGTGGCAAAGCCGCCCCATGTTTCTTGATAGCAACGGGTTAGCGGGAGATCAAAACTGGGTGATGGGTGACAAAGTGGCAATTACGGGGACGTTACATCTCTCTGATAATGTTATATCTCTTTATTTTTCTTCGCAGTGTTGAAAGAGGTGTATTTAGCGACTTCGCCGCTTTAGACTGATTCCATCGACTTTCCATTAGCGCACGTCGTATTCGAACCTTCTCAATCGATGCACCAGCACCTTTCCGACCATCCCCTTCAAGTCTGGCCGCCTGTATCTCGATTGGGAGTGCCGACTTGGTGATAACCTGCCCCGAATAGAGAATGCAAAGTCGTTCAATGAAGTTCTTCAATTCTCGCACATTTCCAGGCCAATCATAGGAAGATAGTCTCTCAATCGCGTCAGTGTTAATACGAGGGGGAAGTTTCCCCGAAGAGAAGAGCTTAAGGAAATGGTCGATGAGTAGTTCAACGTCGCCGAGCCGCTCGCGGAGTGGTGGAATCTCAATCGTAATTGTGTTGATTCTGTAAAAGAGATCCTCTCTGAACCTGCTCCTCTTCACAGCATCTACCAAATCCTTATTAGTAGAATAAAGGAACCGTATATCTGTGTAAATTAACCTGTTACTTCCGACTTTCTCAAACTCTTGATACTCAACAGCCCGCAGTAGCTTGGCCTGCACTTCCGAAGGCATATCCCCTATCTCGTCAAGAAGCAAGGTGCCGCCATCTGCGGCTGCAAATTTGCCCTCTCGTTCCTGGACTCCGGTAGCAACGTTTTTTGCAACACCAAACAACTCGCTCTCAATCAGCCCACTGGCAATGGCTGAGCAGTTCAGCTTCAGAAGCGGCCGGTCGTGACGGTGGCTCATTTCGTGAATCATTTGCGCCAGAATTTCCTTACCGGTTCCGCTTTCCCCCAGGATCAATACCGGCGCATCCGACTGTGCTATTTCAGGAAGTTTACTGAACATCTCAAGTACAGTGGAATCTCTAGAAATAAACGGATTCTTGAGACCCAGCGCATTTAAGTCCTGGACCAACTGTCTGTTGACCACGTCGAAGCTTCTGTAACCCTTGGCCGTTGTCAATAGCAGCGCGATGAAATTCGCTATTGACGTTATGTAAGTGATATCTTCCCTTTCAAATAGCGCTGGAATGGTGTGGTGATCGAGATATAGAACTCCTAAGAACTTGTGATCCTTTACTACCGGAATGCAGGCCACAGAGAGAATGTTGTGATACACAATACTTCTGTAGTCGCGTGTTCGTGCATCGGCGACAGCATTTTCAACTACCAGTGGTTGCAGTTCGTCGGAAACTTTCAGTGGTATTTTCGAACTGATATCGAGGATATCTGACAGACTCTCCTCATCACAGTTAAAAAACGCCACCACATGCAATTCCGGCTGGTTCCCCTTTCTCAGCAAAAGAGCGCCTCTTTCTGCACCCGACTGCTCGACAGCAAACTGGATCATCCTGTCCAACGAGTTGTCGTAATTACCTAATTCGGCAACGATCTCTGAGATGCTATGGATAGATTCCACTAAATCAGTATCGTTGCTTCCTACAGTCTTGATATCATCAAGCTCTTTTTCTATCATGCGGCCAAATGTCTCGTTCTCTATTGACTGAGCGATTCTCAGAGAATTCGAGAGAAACTTCCTGGCTAGTTTTTGTTTGGACTGCTCGATATAGATGTGAGCTATCTCCTGGCTGATGAGCAGCGCATAGAACTCGCATCTGGCTCCATGCAGTATTCGATAGGCGGTCTTCAAGCCCTGCAACCACCCTGATGCGTCGTCGCGAGTATCCCCGTGGCGCTGCGCAAGCACTGAAACTGCTCTGAACAGAGGTGCCTTCGAGCCTTTAACCAGATCCGCGAGCGACGAAGCCGAGGCAAGTGCTCCGATTATATTTTCACCGTAACCGGCGGTCAATATGCGAAGCAGGCACCTTGCCGCATAGTATTTGCAGTTATGCTCTGTAAGTGTGATAAGAAGGTCCGCCAGCTCCTGGTATCGATCGGCACTTCCGTAGCAGATGTCGAAGAGTATCTCAATGCTCTTGATCTCAGCGAGCGAAGCTTTGTCACACTCACGTTCGAATATACTCCGGGCAGACTCGGCCTGCTGCTCGCACAGTGCTTTATTGCCTTGGAAAAGTGCTACTTCTGCCAGGTTCTGGTGCACTTTGCCCAGAGGCCTCTGGGAGCCTTGGGGTGAACCCAACTCCAGGGCGTGCTGCAACGAATCGTTTGCCTCCCTGAATTCTCCGCTGTTGGCCTTCAATAATCCATGAGTATGGTAGTATAGCAGGAGATGGTTTCTGTTGTATGCAAGATGCCTGACGTTCAAATACCTTTGAAGCCAATATTCCGCCTTGTGGTATTCTCCGAGGCGCGTATACGCAATCGACAGCGTCGTGAAAACGGTCGGCAATCTTAGCTTATCTGCCGGTTTGGTAGCACTCTGAATGGCAGCTTTGGCAAATTTGACTGCCTTCTCATACTCGGCAATTTCCATGTGCAGCATGCCAAGAGTAATGACAATTGGTTTTGCCTCAGAGTACAGGTTGTCTGACTCGGCCAGAGCCAAGCCCTCCATAAGGTGTTCAATAGCCGATGTATAGTCGCCCCTTCTCCACTCCATTACACCGCGCGTGTAATGCACAAGGACAAGAATATCTGCATGGTCGGAATCAGCTGCCACCTTCTGTATTTCATCGAGAATTTCCTGCGCCTTCTGGTTATTTCCGATAGCGGCGAGTGCCCAAGCCTTGAGTCTGGCGAACCTGAGCTCAAAGCTTGTGTCGCCGCATGATCTGGCCAGCGTCTGCCCTAATTGAGCGTTCGTCATCATCTGATCGGTGTCGCTCAGTCGGGATGTCAACACCGTAGTCTCGTAGAGAACCTCCAGATACTGTGGATGATCTGATTCCAGTTCGGAAAGCAACTGGTTATAGTAAGCCAGAGCATCGTTGAGCCTGTTGAGTGAGTGAGCCAGCCTACCCAATTCCAGAAGGATTTCTTTCCGCTCACCATTGCTTGCAGTTGTTCCTTCGGAAGGCACTCTGTCAAGCGCGTCGCTTAGACATAGAAACGCCTTGTGTATCTGACCGGCCTCTCGGTACTCGGAAAGCTCCCTGAGAAGAGTAGCGTGACGGTCTGCACTGACTTCGCTTTCAGCACTTTCGCCAGAAGGCAATAGTATCTTTCGGAGTGATGCATACAGGGACTTCTGCTGTGCATCGGTAAGAGTTACATGCCAATAATCCCCGAAGCGGTCTATGGATGCGACTTCTATGAGTTCCTTGAAAAGGCGAAACGTACCGGGCCGACAACGCTGGTAAGCGGCTACCAGATCATCGACTAATTCAGCACTCAATCCGAGGATTTTGTTCTGCGATAGCATTGAGCGCTTGAGGCGGCCACAGTCCACAGTCCGGCGCACGGCTGAATTCCGATAGCTCGCAAGCATCATCATTGATACCAACACCTTTTGAGAATGCTGATAGCAGGCGTCGCTGATAATTCCTTCTCGGTACAAAGCCTCTGTGACGTACCGGGGGCGGTGCACCGGATCGCTTTGTTTGAGCGACTCTACCAAGCGCCTTAATGCACCTGCAGCGAGGGAACTCACATCTTTGCTGGAGTCACGGAGTGCTTCCTGCCAATTCAGACACTTCTCGAGAAGCACACCTAGTGAATAGTTGTCGGACCGACACCAAATCCTATCGTTAGCAAGAATCTCAGGAGCTATATGTTCATGCGTGCCAAACACCTTGGCCTCAGGGCTTGAACCAGCTACCGACAGATAATCCATATCTATAAGGACCAGAACAGGCCGAGTACCAGTGGTGCGAATCAGGAAGTTACTTAGTTTCAGATCACAGTGAACCAAACCAAGCATGTGCAGGTAATCCACTATCACACAGATATCGAGTAGCACATTCATGCCATACTTCCAGAACAGATCAGGAGTCAATGCCTGCCACCTTGACTGATCCAGATAGGGGTATTTGATAAACAGGGTCCCTGCCTCGGAGGATTTCGATATTGCCGTCAGGATCTTGCCACTTCTTATCTTCCGCTGATTCTGGAACGATCTCGTCAGAATTGCGTCCGCTACGCTTTTGTTCAGTGATCCACTAACCTTGGGAGTCTTTATGAAACACTTCCGCCCAGTTGTGCGGTCTATAGCCACCCAGGACTCGCACAGCATATTTGCGGATACGACGTCTTCACACTGGAATCTCCTGGACATTTTACTCTTCACTTGCAACTCGAGGCCTGGCGGGTAAGTTGCCACTTTTTCGGTTTTGACATTGGAGCCGGATAACGGCCGCGCTCTTTAACAATAATAACGAAATCACGGCATAATACAAGCCAGAGTGCATAAAAAATGAGGCTCCACTGCCAGGCTGTGGCAGTGCTGAATCCGATTCTATATGGAACAGATATAGAAAATGGTGGATATGGCAAGGAGATCGGCGAGTAGGGTAGGCTCCGGGATAGCAGAGGATATATGAGGGGCGGAGCCTGCCCTTACTCTTATGGGTCACGCGTATATGATGCGTCGCTGTTAATGCCGCCTGGCTGTCGACATCAAACACGTGTGCCAGTTAGGAGCTGTCTCTCATCTTTAGTTGCCTGATCAACCCGATAGTTCGGAGGCTGCGTTGAAGAACTTTAGAAAAACGAGCCCGACCACAGTGTTTTACGTAAGGGACCTGTCAAGATCCCTGGAGTTCTATCGATGTCATTTTGGAGCGCGTGTCGAGCATGATGAACCCGGACTGTTTGTCCAGTTGCTGATCCGCCAACATTCGCTTCGTCTCGTGCATCATCCCGATGCTCGGGAGATCAACCAAGAAGGTCGAGAACTCCAAGTGGACGTTCCCGATCTTGATTACTTTATCAAGAGCCTGGGGAGTACTAGTACTCCACATCGGAAACTACTTGGTCCACGAGGAGTCTCACAACTCGTACTTAATGACCCTGACAGTAACACTGTCGTCCTGACCGAAGTACCAATCGAGCGACCTTCCCGAAAATGACTGCCGAATTGGCAGAGCATGAAACCAGGAACATGACCAAACGATCGCATCCGATTCGTTCGTTTGTAAGAGACTAACGTTCCATATGTATGATGTGACGCGAGTGTTTCCCCCCGTCCCCAGACCAGAACGCGATGCGAATGACCGGATTTCAGAATAGGCAGGTAGTTCAGTTAAATGTTCAGACCACCAGTTCCTGTGCCAGTGTCAAACCGCACCGAGTTCCATTAGCTCGGCGGCGACCAGTTTCGCCGATGGTCCAGCCAACCAGTTACAAAACTCGTCTATTCGGGGGAGCTTTTCTCGGTTCCAACTAGCGCCGGCTTTAGGATTACCGCGCCCCGGACCGAACCGAGTAATATGCGTCAGCCTGCATCCTTTGTGCGGCACAGGTGCCGGCTTAACGACTCTATCTCCTCATAATGATTGAATACCTGTTCAGTTTCTGACCACAATGCAATGCACGATAGTCTCTAACGTAATCAGATACAGATGCTTCCGCAATCCGGAAGTAACTCGCGAAAGGGGCATCTGGAGCCCCGGAATGAATTTTGCTCGTATGCATTACGTGTAATTCTGATCTACGCCTTTCTCGGTGTGTCAGTAAATTGATATCACCGGCTGGCTAAGACCAGCGAAAGGCGCTTTGTACGAAGTCGTAAACAGGAGATCGTTTTGAATTATTCGTATCGCAAAGATTACATAACGACAGGCCTGATAGCCTTGGCGCTAATCTGCCTGGCTCTGTTGCCTGCAACTACACAGTCTCAGGAGGTCGTTGTTGTCGATTTCCCGATTGGAGTCGGCAGCGGTGTGAGTCAGGATTTCTTCCGACCACATTATCCGGCGCTTCAGGCGATAGCTGATACGTTGTATAAGTATCCGCTGGTCCGCGCAATTGTTACAGGTGGCGCTGACGGTGACCGTTATCGCAAGAACAACGACGCCAGCAATCCATCCCTGGCACTCGGACGCGCCCACGCTCTGCGAAACGTGCTACTCAACGAGTTCAAAGTCGACGCGAGACAGATCATCGTTCAGTCGCAAGACTCTAAGGCGAAGGGTTCTCAGTATCGTCATGCCACCGTTCGTATCGCCACGGAGCTTTCGGACTTCAAGACACAGCTCGATGGCGTGGCTGACCATCTCGACGGCATGGAAACCCATCTTGATGGCGTGGCGGCGCGACTCGATACGATTGCCGAGCGACCGCCGGTCGATCAGCACATAACAAATATCACCGAAGTTGCCGAGGATATCGCCGAGCCGATGGGGCTGCAACTCGGCGTCGGGCTTTCCTCCTCTCCTTTCGGAGCGATACCGGTTGTCACCGGAGCCGTCACGTGGGAACGCAAGGTTTTCGTGGAAGCCGTGGTAGGTCATACGCTCTGGAACAGTTCCTTCGCCTATAGTGGACAGGACTTGAACACCAAGCGTCGTATGGCGGGCGGGCTGGTCTTTTTCTATCCGGTCAATGATTTCCCGGTCGGCGTTATTGGGGGATGGATCCGCACCGAAGAGATTTCTACCAAGTACTATGACTATGTCAAAATGTCCGAGGGGCCGATTTTCGGCCTCCGATATTCCCCGTACAAGTTTCTTTACATCACCGGCGCCTACAACCCGGCCCGACAACGAATCGTCGGCAAGCCGATCGTTGAATCCAGACATAACGAATTTATGATATCGGTAACCGGCTTTATTCTCTTTGGAGGTGAAAAATGAAGCGTCTCCTCCTGTTGATCGCTGCTGGGGCCATACTGGTTATCGGCCAGTTGCTGATAAATTGTTCGAAACCGCTGGACACAGACACCGATTTCGGTCCGCTCGACCCCTCGCCTCCTCGGATCGACACCATATTTAATACCGACACCCTCTTTCTCACCGATACAATCATTGGCGCTGATACGATCATCATCACCGATACGATTGTCGGTACCGATACGATCATTGTCATCGATACGGTTATTGGCAGCGATACGATCATCGTCACCGATACACTCATACAAGCCGATACAATTATTGAGACCGATACGGTCATCGTTGCTGATACAATCATTCAGACCGACACGCTGACCCAGACAGATACCATCATCCAGACCGATACGGTCACCCAGACAGATACTCTGACCTATGCCGACACCGTGGTCGTGGCCGATACGGTTTTTGTCCCCACCGGATATTGCGCCAGTCTGTCAGCTAGTCAACATGAAATCCTCTGGATGTTCCAGAACGACGCCGGATCGTACCTACTTGAGTTTGTGGCTATGCCCGGCGATAGCAAACCACCGAAGAATTTAATCATTGATGTCGGTGGAGAGCAGTTTGAATGGCATCCGAACGAATCGATGGTATTTGAGATCGAACAGAATCTCGGCGAGTATACATACGCTCGCATATGGTCCGACTCGCCGCGCGCTCTTGGTCATTCGGTAGCTATCTGTTTGAAGATAACGGGCCCACAGTAGGGGTTTTCTGTATTCGTCGCCCGCCGCCGCGGGCGGCACCGATGGCCTTTTGTCGGGTGACGAATTGTCAATCGCCTTGCGATTTCTCATTTATTTCAGGTAGGCTCAGGATCGGCTCTCCACTTCCTTTGATAAACTGAAGACCGTGGGATTTCTCGTGGACCAATTCAATGTTCTCCTGCATAGCTCTATCCCCGTCACTTTCTTCCGTCTCATCCGCCGATTCCTCGAGAGGCTCCGCTCTGACCTCAATATTAAATCCCCTATCAATCCTATTAGCCACTCCATTCAGAGACATGCGCAGGGAATTCTCCAATTCATGTCGTCTTCCCCTATCAATATCAGCATAACATTTACTCATGAGCTCCGGCACCAGCTTTTCAATTCCCTTTTTCATCACTTCATTTATGTGGTCATCAATACCTTTTAGGTTCTTTTCTTCGATACCTTGATCCCTTATCTCCATTCTGAGCTTTTTCGTCTCAAGAAGCTTCTTATACAATGCAATGATTCTCTCAACTGCTATGGCGGTAAATGCCGCCACCTTTGGTAATGCATCGAAAAGAACAGAAGGATCCGTAGTGGAGAGAGACCGTAATCCTAATCCTGTTCTTTGCCCTGTGGAGATTTCTTCAAAAGTCTCGAAAATCCTGCAAATTTCTCTTAGTTCCTTGCTTAGATTGGATATCCTGTTATCAATTGCGGCTCGTGGTATGAGGATTCCAATTTCACACTCGCCAGGATTCAACTCCTCGGGTTCCAAGTTCAGATCGGAGAGCCCTCCTAGTACGCTATCTATAGAATCGTGAATCGTTTCAACTCTATCAAAAATCCTCTTAAGCCCGTCAAGGGCCATGGATGGAGTAATTTGGTTGCTGCGAAATATCTCGTCGATGTTGTCAAGCAAGTTGTCACCTAGATATTCAGTGAAATCGAGGTCATCAAGGGTCGTCTTCCAAGCTGGACTAAATTGATTACTCGGAGATCTGGCCAATATCCCCTTCAAATTATCTAGATGGGCACTAACCTGCTCTTGATGACCCGCGACCTGAGGTTGGCTAATCTGACTCTGCAGTGAATCAAGAAGCTGCTTGAAAACATCAACCAGGTTTTCGCTGTCCAATTCATCTCTGACTGCGACAAATATCGCATGTATTCGTTCTAAATTCATCTCATACTCCTTGATATACAGTTAACGCAATACTATGTAACGCCCTTCCTCTCTCTCGTATGGCAGAGCCCTTTAGTGGCCGGGCGTCACGCCGCGAGACGTAGGGTTGGCTGGTTCCATTCTGTCTATCGCCATTACTTGCATCCTTCGCCCTGCGTATAGTGCCGCCTTGATGTTAAAATATGTCGCACCGGCGTTAAACGCAAGGAAAAAAGAGCGGTGGGTCGCCCTTCGACCCTTACCTGTTCCGTTGGGTCCTGCCCGACTCAGGAGGGTGTGACCCAACGGTACCTAGCGCAGGGTCTGCCGCCCACAAAATCACTACCACATCACCCCTGATCGCTTGATCAACTCCAATCGCAAAGGACAGATCCGTCATGCCCGAATTCAATAAAGCGGCCGTGCCGCCCCGAAAAGCAGCCATGCTGCCAAAAAGACTACCAACCCGCGTGTCCCAAACCAAAAAAACACAAAACGAACCCATTTCCCCACAACTCGTTGACCCATGTTCTCTTGACAGACACACGGTGCGTGCATAGATTGGCGGCATGTTTTCAAGTCAAACAAAACGAACACTGGCGATCTGTGCTGCAAGCGTCATCCTGCTGTTAGCGGGAAGTGTTGTCGGAGCGGACAGTATTGAAGCTTTAGACACGGCAGAAGTGGTACAGGCGAACCTGAAAACACAGGTTAACCTGTCCGGCGAAGAACCTATCAGAGCAGGCGAGCCTGAAGTCGCAGGCGAACCTGAAGTCGCAGGCGCACACGAAGCCACAGGCGAACCTGAAAGCGTAGACGAGCATGATTCGACCGCCGAAGCGGCCACGGTTACCGAGATGCAGCCGCCGCATTTCTGGGACTTTCTCTTTGCGGGTAAGTATCTCGCTTTTCTTATCCTCGCGGCGATAGCAATTATCCTCTTGATCTTCCGGTGGGTCAATATCAAGATTCGTCTATTGATGCTAACCGTCGCATTTGTATTGTTTGGTCTGGACTACATCTATCCGTTGCATCCCAGCCCGATGTGCGCTATCCCCAAACTGTTCATGTTTAAATTTACCTGGGGCGAATTCTTCCCCGCCTTTGTCGCCATGTTCCTGGCTATATTCGTGCCGAGCCTGATCGGCCGTAAACTCTTTTGCGGCTGGGTCTGCCCACTGGGGGCGTTGCAGGATTTGATCAACAAGATACCGCATCGATGGCATTTCAAGAATTTCAATTTCACCGTCTTCAATTCAATACGCGGCGCACTCCTGCTGATGTTTATCCTGGTCTTCT
>DAOWIM010000230.1 GCA_030640905.1 bacterium | reverse complement strand
CGGCGCCGATGGCACAAATAGCAACCCCAGCAGACAGATGCAGAGGGTCAGCAAGATCGCGCGTTGAAAAGTTACAATTTGGCTACCGAGCATAACGCTCAATATATCGGCAAATTTGAAGATAGTGTCAATTTTGAAATCGGCGGCATTGAGCGAAGATCACTACTCAAGGATTTCCTCGTCCTCCGCCCGCCAGGCCGGACTGACAATGCAGAGAAAAGTCAGCTCGTTTAAGCCGACATTTTCGATCCACTGTACTGCACCGGGGGGGATGTCAACCGCATCGCCCGGTTCCACCTTAAACGACTGATTATCAATGTGAAGCATCCCGTGACCGGTAAGTATGTAGTAGACCTCGACGGCCTTGAGCCGATGTTTCAGCGTTGTTTTTCCGACCGGGACAACGGCGTGGGCCAGCGAATACGAGCCGGTGAAATCGTAATCACGGTCAGGGTGGAGCAGTTCTCGCAGGCGGGTGCCATCACCGGCTGTTATCGGGGAACATTGATCAAGTTTGCGCAGCAACGGATACCTCCATAGGAAATCACAAAAGAAAAGCCGCCCGGAGGCGGCTTCAGTCTATATCACCTGGTCTGATCGAAGTTTGTCAAAAAGCTTATCGGCGATCTCTTCAGGTGTTTCACCTTCGATAAACTCACCCTTGGGTCGCGGCGGCGGCGGCGTTACTTTGATTGTCTTCGTCGCTGAACCAGCGCCAATACCGTCACCATCGAGTCCTAGATCGGCGGCTGACCATTTGGTGATAGCCTTTTTCTTGGCGGCCATTTTGCCCTTAAGCGATGGCAACCGCGGCTCGTTGATTTCTTTGACAACCGAGATGACCGCCGGAAGTTTCAGTTCGACCACGTCGTAGCCGTCTTCGGTCGTGCGGTTGACTACAGCTTTGCCGTCACCGATCTCTTCGATCTTTTTAACAAACAACGCCTGCGGCAGATCAAGGTTGGCGGCCACGGCAGAAGGAACCTGAGCAGCATCAGAATCTATCGACTGCTTGCCACCGAGGATAATATCGTACTCGCCGAGTTTTTTTAGACCAGCGGCCAGAATCTTCCCAATCGCCTGCTGATCGGAACCATCGAACGCTTCATCGCACATCAGATAAGCTTCATCGACACCGAGGGCCATGCAATTGCGGAGCGCCGATTCGGTTCGTTCGTTACCGACCGACACCACCACACACTTGCCACCGGTTTTTTCTTTGAGACGCAGTCCCTCTTCAACCGCATATTCGTCAAGGGGATTGACCGTTCCCGGACCCTGCGGTAATTCGACCTTGTTGGCAGCTTCATCGACCTTGATCAGGGCGATTTCGGGGACCTGTTTGATCAGTACTACTATGTTCATTGTATCTCCAAAAAAACGATTGATTGCTCAACAATACGACGGGAATATGGTACCAATTTGCTCCGAAGTCAAGCTCCAGAGAACAGAGCGCATTAATAGGTTGTTGAAAAAGCGTTCTTACTATGAGTTTACTTTAGCGTGCGGTTGAGGACGGGCGACGTAAAGCCGCCCTCTACGCGGGACGACAGTCCCTCATCGCGTAGCGGCGGGCCTTGTGTCCGCCGTCATAGCACCGCTATAAGGAGTTTTTAACAGCCTATTAATGTCGAGCTGTCGAGAACTAATCGTGCTGCGGGGGGAATTTTTCGAAAGTGGCGGCGGCGGCTTTCTGCTCGGCCTCTTTCTTGGAACGACCGGTGCCGGTGCCGTACCGGGTGCTGCCGATATAGACTTCAATCTCGAAAACCTTGCAGTGGTCGGGTCCCTCCTGGGAGATTACCCTGTACTGTGGCATCCCTTCTCCCCGAGATTGAACTAGCTCCAGCAGTTCACCTTTGAAATTGCGCTGCGATTCATCGGATAGAATTTCTTTTTTGCGACTGTAGATCAAACGGAAAACCAGATCGCTGGCCGCTTCGGAACCGCCGTCGAGATAAACCGCACCCATGATTGACTCAAACGAATCAGACACAATCGACGGTCGATAGCGCCCTCCGGAGCGATCTTCTTCGGGAGACATCACGATAAACCGATGGAGACCGATCTCCTCGCCGATTATCGAGAGCGTGGTTTCGTTAACCAGCAGAGCTTTTGTCTTGGTCAGTTCTCCCTCTCTCAGATCGGGATGGTCTTTATAGAGAAGCTCCGCAATCGCCAGCCCGAGAACCGAGTCGCCAAGAAACTCCAGCCGTTCATTTGATGAGAGACGGCCGGTATCGTTGTAGCAACAGGAACGATGGGCCAGAGCATGTTTCAGGATGTTGGGGTTTGTGAATCTGTATCCGAGGATCAGTTGTAGCTCGTCTATGTCGGGGTTGTAAACAACCCTTGTCTTACCACCAATGAGTGATTTTAAACTATTCCACAAACCCATCTATGCTGAACCATCGGCCCTGCCAACCAGCAGTGATACGTTATGTCCGCCAAAACCAAATGAATTGGACAAAGCATAATCAATCTTTGCCTCTCTCTTTTCGTTGACAACATAATCGAGATCGCATTCCGGGTCCTGATCATCCAGATTCGTAGTAGGATGAACCATCCCGGTACTGATCGACATGAAACAGACAACCGTCTCAATGGCGCCGGCTGCCCCCAGCAAATGACCGATCATCGACTTGGTTGAATTGCAGGGGATTTTGTAGGCATGCTCGCCGAGGACATCTTTGATTGCATTTGTTTCGGCGGTGTCACCCAGCGGTGTCGCTGTGCCGTGAGTATTGACATAATCAACCTGGTCGGGCGTAATGCCGGCGTCGGCGATAGCAACCTGCATCGCCCTCTTTGCTCCGAGTCCTTCCGGATGCGGCGCTGTCATGTGGTGCGCATCGGCAGTCATCCCGGCCCCCAGAACTTCGCCGTAGATTTTCGCGCCGCGCGCTTTAGCACGCTCGTACTCTTCCAGAATCAGGATGGCCGAACCCTCGCCCATTACGAATCCATCGCGATTAATATCAAACGGGCGAGATGCTTTTTCCGGTTCGTCGTTGCGACACGATAGCGCGCGGTTCTGACAGAACCCCGCCAGAGCTGTGGGAGTGATCGTAGCCTCGGCTCCGCCGGTGACCATAATATCGGCCTCGCCGCGCTGGATGATCCTGAGAGCGCAGGCAATGGCATTGGCCGAAGATGAACAGGCCGAAACGGTGGCGTAGTTTGGTCCGCGAAAACCGTGACGGATCGAAACCAGACCGGCACACATATCGATGATCATCATCGGTATGAAGAAAGGTGATATCCGCCCCGGGCCTGATTTTTCCAGCAGACTATGCTGCTTCTCAAACGTGGAGATACCGCCGATTCCCGAACCGATAATCACGCCGCAGCGATCAGGATCGATCGCCTGTAAATCGAGACCGGAGTCCTCCAGGGCCCGTTCACTGGCGACGATTGCATATTGCTCTGAGGGGTCCAGACGCCGAAGTTCCTTCTTTTCGAGATACTCAGAAGGATCGAAATCTTTCACCTCGGCGGCGATGGTTGTCGAGAAGCCTGTGGTGTCGAAACGAGTGACCGGACCGATGCCACTGCGTCCTTCAAGGAGCCCATTCCAAAAGCCTTCAAGGGAGCAGCCCAAAGGTGTCACCACTCCCATACCTGTAACTACAGCTCTTTTGTCCATACTGTTTCCAGTGCGAAGAATAATTACTCTCTATTCCTTGTTGCCGTGTTCGGAGATATAGCTAACGGCATCGCCAACGGTATTGATTTTCTCAGCGTCTTCATCGGGAATCTCAATAGAGAACTCTTCCTCCAGAGCCATAACCAACTCCACAGTATCCAGAGAATCTGCACCGAGGTCCTCGACAAATTTGGCGGTTTCGGTTACCTGCGCTGCCTCTACGCCCAACTGCTCGACAATGATATCCTTAACTTTCTGTTCAACATCTGCTGACATCTTGATACTCCTTTATGTTTGTCCTTTTGATTACATTGCCATGCCGCCATCTACCCGAATTACCTCACCGGTAATATAGGCGGCTTCATCCGAAGCCAGAAACACAACCGCAGTTGCCACATCGTCGGGTTGTCCGGTTCTTTTCGCCGGAACGACCGAGAGAAGGTTTTCGCGTGCTGTGTCCGATAGCGCTTTTGTCATATCAGTTTCAATAAATCCGGGAGCGACGGCATTTACCGTCACGCCTCGTGAAGCCAGTTCTTTGGCGGCCGATTTGGTAAGTCCTATCAGGCCGGCCTTTGACGATGAATAATTGACCTGACCAGCATTGCCAATCAACCCAACCACCGAGCTGATATTAACAATACGACCAGATCGCTGTTTCATCATCAGCCGGGCGGCAGCTTTTGTGACAAGAAAAGCACCTTTAAGATTGGTGTCAAGTACGCGATCCCAATCATCCTCACTCATTCGCATCATCAGAGTGTCACGAGTGATACCGGCATTGTTGACCAGAACGTCGATTCGGCCAAATTTTTCCACCGTTTTTGCAAGCAGATTCTCGATATCGTCCGGTTTGACGACATTAGCCGCCACACCGATGCTTGAGTCGCCAATTTCGGCGGCTACTATCTCGACCGCCTCCTGGTTGAGATCACTGATTACAACTTTGGCTCCCAATTCGACAAACTTCTCAGCGATTGCGCGTCCAATGCCACGTGCCGAACCGGTTACCAGAACAACCTTGTCCTGAAAATCAAACATCATAGTTTTTTATCCGTCCGAAAGTTCCACAACTTTCTCAATATCAGCCAGCGTGTCAAGTGAAATCAGACTCTCCGGTTTCATGTCACGCTTGGCCAGTCCACTGAGGACTTTTCCGGGGCCGATCTCAATGATGTGCGAAACCCCGTTCTGTACCAAATATTCCATTGTCTGGGCCCATTTTACCGGCGCGGTGACCTGAGTTTTCAATAGTGCTCGAATTTCATCACCGCTGAGTACTTTTTCTCCAGTGACATTTGCCACTACCGGGGTGGCGGGATCGTTGATCACAATTGAGTCCAGATATTCACCGAGAGCATCGCCAGCCGATTCCATCAGAGGCGAATGAAAAGCGCCGCCGACCTCAAGCTTCATAGCTCGTTTGGCGCCGGCCTCTTTGGCCAGCACGATTGCCTCATCGACACCCGGCAGATCGCCGGAAACAGCAACCTGGGTGCGAGAGTTGTAATTGGCGGGAATGACAAGACCTTTGGTCGCTTTGCTGCACACATCTTCGATCTGTTGCTGGTTCAGGCCGATCATTGCCGCCATCGTCCCGGGATTGTTCTGGCAGGCTTCTTCCATCAGGGAAGCGCGACGGACGACCGCCTTAATGGCGTCTTCAAACGACATCGCTCCGGTCACCGCCACAGCAGCATACTCGCCGAGCGAATGCCCGGCCGCAAAATCAAACTTCGGCAGCCTGTCGCCGAGGATTGTTAGGACGGCCAGCGAATGCAGGAGTATAGCCGGCTGTGTGAAGCGAGTGCGCTTTAGTTCCTCGGCTGGACCCTCAAATGAAAGGGCAGCGATATCGGCACCGATTTCTTCGGAGGCAAGTTTATAGAGCTGCCGAACCGCTTCGGATGAATCAAATAGGTCCTTACCCATGCCTACATACTGGGAAGCCTGTCCGGGGAAAAATAATACCGTTTTGCTCATAAGATTACCATTTGACAAGGGCTGAACCCCAGATCAATCCTCCGCCGAAAGCAACCATAAGAACGTAGTCACCCTCTTTGAATTTTCCCTCGCGATTAGCTTCGTCCAGAGCCAGCGGTACCGATGCCGACGATGTATTCCCGAACTTGTGTATATTGAGAAAAACTTTATCCATGCCGACTTTGAGTCGCTTGGCCAACGCTTCGATAATCCGAATGTTAGCCTGATGAGGTATCACCAGCGTGACATCGGAAGCATCAATTCCGGCTTGATCCAGAACGTGGCGAGAGGCATTGGCCATTTCACGTACTGCCACCTTGAAAACGTCCGATCCAGTCATCATGATCTTGTCCGTGCCATCGTAAGTATAGTCTGGTGTGTGAGGATGCAGCGTTCCACCAACCTTCGACCAGAGAAACTCTCTCATGCGACCGTCGGACTTAAGAAAAGTAGAAACGATACCGCTATCACCTTCTTCAGCGCTGACAACAGCCGCGCCGGCAGCATCGCCGAAGAGCACACAGGTGTTGCGGTCTTCGTAGTTGGTAAACGATGAGAGTCTCTCAACGCCAACGGCAAGAATTTTCTTGTGAATACCGGCCTTGATAAATGAATTAGCTATCGAAAGACCGTTTATGAAACCGGTACAGGCGGCAACAACATCAAAGGCCGCAGCGTTGGGCAGACCCATTTTTTCCTGAACCACACACGCCGTCGATGGCAGCCGATAGTCCGGCGTCACCGTGCCCAGAATGAGCAGATCAATTTCCTCTTTGGCACATCCTGCCATATCAAGCGCTCGTTGACAGGCCTGGACAGCCATGTCAGATGTTGCGGTGTCGTCATCGGCAATCCGGCGTTCTTTGATGCCAGTGCGTGACGTTATCCATTCATCCGAGGTATCGACCAACTTCTCGAAGTCGGCATTAGTCATCCGACGTTGAGGTGTGAACGACCCGGTCCCGATTATTCTGGCTTTTAACTGAGGCGCCATTGTTCCTTCCAAGTTGATTAGTTTTCAGTTCCTCGCATATGATGTCGTTGATCTTCCTTGATGCCATCTCATAGGCCGCGCCAACCGCGTTGTCGATAGCACGGGCGCTGGAGGAGCCGTGGGCGATGATGACCGTCCCGTTGACGCCCAGAAGTGGTGCACCTCCCGATTCGGCATAGTCAAAAGCGCCGCGCATCCGCTTCATGAAAGGCAGCAGCAGCATGACTCCTATGCGCGAGAAAATGTTGGTTTGGATTTGCCGGTTGACCGACTTGACCAGCATCGGCTGAATCGATTCGGCTAATTTCAAGAGAATATTTCCGGTAAACCCGTCGGTCACGGCTACGTCAATCGTGCCGGAGAGAATGTCGCGACCTTCGATGTTGCCAACGAAATTTATTTTAGAATCTTTGAGCATCTTCTGTGCGTTGAAAATCAGTTCATTGCCCTTGCTGCGTTCTTCACCGATTGAAATCAAACCGACACGGGGTGCTTCGAGATCGAAAATGGTCGAGGAAAGAACTGATCCCATCACGGCAAACTGTGCCAGGTGCTGAGGCTTGCAGTCGGCGTTGGCCCCAACATCGAGTACCAGCGTATGACGACCGGCCGAGGTCGGGAAAAGAGCGGCAATAGCCGGACGGCTGACTCCCTCAATCCGTCCCAGTGTCAGTAGTGCGGAAGCCATCACAGCGCCGGTGTTGCCCGGTGACACAAAAGCATCGGCCTGTCCCGACTTGATGAGCTTGAGGCCAACCGCAATTGAGCTGTCGCGCATCTTGACACCATCGGTGGCGGGGATATGCATCGGTACTTCGCTCTCAGCATGCTGGACTTCGATATTGTCCGGCAATTCAGTTTGCGCCGAGAGCACGGCACGGATGTTCTCTTCGCGACCTACAAATACGACCTGAAGTGACTTGCCGTACCGGCGGGCGGCGATCAGACCACCATTCACTACCGCCTCGAAGCCACGGTCAGAGCCCATGACATCGAGAACGACAGTTGATTTGTTTTCAGCGGCAGTGCTCAATAAAGTTCCTTCTTAATATGTCCGGGAAACTCTGGAAGGTTGGCTATGCCTCTGACTTAGGTGAAATGATTTGTCTGCCGTTGTAGAAACCGCAGTACGGACAAATGTGATGCGGCAAACGCGACTGGTGGCAGTGCGGGCATTCCGACACGTTCGGTGCCGTTGCCGTGTAATGTGTGCGACGTTTGCGTCCGCGGGTCTTTGAGTGTCTTCGCTTGGGAAGCGGCATGTTTTGGTCCTTATCGTTATTCTGTTAGCGGTCGGAGAGGTTGCGTAAGTCGTCCCACCGCTCGTCTGTTATTCCCTGGTTACAGTTACAACTATCATTATTCAAATTTTTTCCACAGGTCTGGCACATTCCTCGGCAATCAGCATCACACAGCGGCATCAGACCGATCCCAAGGATGATCGCCTGCCGGACGATATCGGAGACATCACCCATCGGCACGCCACCTTCAAAAAAGACATAGTCCTCATCGTCGGTCGCATCACCATCATCCTTGCGGCTATCTTCGGCACAAAAAATAAAACCGGCTTCGCTGCTCACATCCATCGCAAACTCCTGTGTGCATCGCGCGCATTCCAACCGCACCGACGCACTGACCTTACCCTGCACAAAGTACTCCTCGCCGGTCTTCTGTGCGGTCAACTCGGCTCTAATACTCTCCACCGAGCAAAGACCATCGTAGTCGATTTCCAGACCGCCGTCCTCTGCTTCTAACAGAATTCTGGCCGGAAAAGTTTCATATGACCTCAGGTCCAATATCATAACCTGCAACTATAGCCAAAAGCGCCCCAAAAGTCAAGAACTAATACTCGGCGTAACGGGTTATATGTCAAGGGGTTGCGTCGATTTACGGGAAGGGCGATAGTGGACGGCATTTGCGCCCGATCTGGAATCAGACTAACCCGCGCGTAAAACTGTGTCTGGCCCGCCGCGGCGGGTCCACATCTGCCGTGAGTTTGCCTGTGTCGAAACCACGCCTCGAGCAACGCTCGTGGCTCAGGGGTTTCGACCTACGAAGCTACCCGGCTTAGGTGTGAAAACGATCATCCACCGGTGCAGAGCATCAAATTCATAATAGTCAACCTTCCCGGCATATGGACTGAGAATCCGCCGGAGGTCGGCCTCGTCCGGGAAGTTCTTGACGACACCTAACTCCGATCCATCGGGTAGCTTGCGGCGGCTGATGCGATTATTGTCGGAATCGTAATAACATGATTCCCGTCTGAAATATTCGCGCATCGACATATCGAGGAAGATGGCCTTCGATTCCGGTTTAAGTCTATTGTTGATTGATTCCAAGAATACAGGAAGCATGCCCATCGGTATGTGAGACCACCAGTCAGCCGCGAACAGCACATCAAAGGAACCAGCGACTTTACTCAGATCGTATGCATCGCATTGAGCCAGCGATACATTACTGTGACGGCCTACCTTCTGTCTGGCTATTTCCAGAGATTTGACACTGCTATCGATTGCTGCCACGGATTGGGCGCGCTTCGCCAGAACTTGTGTCCAGTTTCCAGTACCGCATGCAATTTCGAGAACGCGCTTGCCGGCTATAACGGGCGCTACGACTT
>DAOWIM010000331.1 GCA_030640905.1 bacterium | reverse complement strand
TGTAAATGCAGGCTGTCCGCCGTGGCGGACGCCTTAGATACCGTTCGGTGTCCGGTGATCCTGCTAACGGATCGGGCGATCTAATCTACGTTACAGGCTTACAGGCCTAAGGTCAGGGCAGATTCATCCCGATCCGTTCATTATGTATCGCTAATTTCTAAGATACAAGGTCACGGTTGCTTGCAACCTGACAGGCTATGCCTGATTCAAGCTGGGTTGACCAAAAAACGAGTAGGTCAGTCCGCCGCCGCGGATGCGCTCCTGACACCAAGATTGGAAGTGTCCTCGCAGGAGCACAGGGCTCCTGCGCTACAAAATAAACCGACAGTGATCGTACCTTGACAAAAAGACAAATATATATATTAACCTCAAGGTTCCAACCCTACTACCGAGGACCGGACTATGGACAATAAACACAGAATCATAATCCACTTGGCCGTCGCGGCTATTCTTTGTCTCACCCTGGCCACCAACTCAACGGCCACCGACCTCATCTTCCGGGATGACTTTGTCTGCTTCGACACGCTGGAGGCACCGTTTCCCGATCGAGCCTATTGGCCTGATGTTGCTATCGATTCGGCTGGTCGAATTGCCGCGATCAATAAGAGCAGTTTTCCTATCGACAATTGGACTTTTGAATCATTCCAACAGTTCAACCGGTATGACAAATATGGCAACCTGTCACAGCCGGTCACAATGTTTATGCCCGACACTATCCAGGCAGACTCGCAGTGGGTATTGGGTAGCAGGTTCTGTGTTCATTCAAATGCAGGCGGCATGAGTGTGATTTCGGGACATGCCATGATGGAAACAAGTGAGGAGTATAATATTGAGAATTTAAGTTTTCTTTATGATACCAACGGTCAGCAGGTGGGTGGAACAATCTGTTTCGGTCGCGACATCACTCTCACTGGTAGCTTTCTCTACAACTATGCTGAAGGCAACCTGTCCAATGATGGGATAGTAGGAATGATCTGGTCTATTTCGCCAACTTTGCCTCCATACGGCGATTCCATGTATATCCGCTTCTATGATCCCCCTGCGGACACTTTTTCACAGATGGTAAATGTCTTCTCACTACCACAGGCAATTACCCATGATTACATGGATCGCTACCCACGATTGGGCATTGTCGATGATGACTCCTTTGTTGCCGCCTGGATAGGGCGCCAGAGCGATATGGGACGAGTATTCTATGCCGTCTATAACGCCGACATGACCCCCCGGACAATTGCGCTGGTGGCCGAATGTATCGACTATGAGACCGGTTCCGACTGCTATGCTACATACTGTCACTGGATGGATATGGATACTGAGTCCGACGGTGATTTCTATATAGCCTGGGACGTTCATTATGGCGAGTATCACAGCAGTGGCGCCGGAAGTCGGGTGTGGATGCGCGGCTTTAACCCTGATGGCACGCCTAAGTATGATCCGGTGGTAGTAACCGATACCGACACACTAAACTTAACCGACGGCAAATACACCCGACCATCAATAACCTGTGACAGTTCCGGCAATGTCCTGGTGGTCTGGTCGGATGCTCGCAATTACCCCGGCTGGCATGCATACTATGACACTCCGCGGAACATTTATGCTCAGAAGATCGACCCCGTTGGCAACCTGGTTGGCCCCAACTACCGGATTAACAATAACGAGGGAGAGGTGCATACCTATGGTAACGATTCTCACTGTGATATGAACGACGCCGGTCAGGCGGTGATATTGTGGCTCAACAACCACTATGTTGGTTCGACCGACCGCATACAGGCGCAACTGATGCCGTACCACGATATAGGCACTTTTGTACCGGGAGATATTAACCTCAACGGCCAGGGCAATATTTCCGATATGACGATGCTGCTGGAGTGGATGTTTCGCGGCGGCGATACGCTGTACACCTTCTGGCCACGTAACATAATTGATATCAACGGCGATGGTCACGCGGCAAACATCTCCGACATTACTTATTTCGTCAACTATCTTTTTGGCGTTCCTCTTGGCCCGCCACCGCACACACCTGATGAAGGCATCCGCCCGGCCCTTCCATACGACGAAGGTGGCCTCGGCTCACCATCAGCCACCGCACCCGAAACCGACACGCCTGACAGACGCCTGAACGACCTGAACCAACGCCTTGATAACGAATCACGACATCACATCAACTCCCCTCCTCGACCACCTGATCTGGAGCAAAGACCCGACGATCAATAGGTAAGAGTGAGGATTGCGGAAAGGCTGATACGCCGGGACCTTCGCGTTTGCAGGATGGCATTGACATTATAGCCCGATCGAACTATATTGGAACTGTATTGTTAGAGCCCCGTGCTGTTCTCCCTCCCCCGGCATGGGGCTCTGTCTTAGTTTAGCACTCAACACTGCCAGATCATGGTAGTGAATCATCCAGTCCGGATTCAAAGTTGCCAAATGATGCCGTTATGGAATCGCGAAGGGTCGCTATCCCTTCGTCAGATGCAAGCGATAATGATTTCAGGAGTTGTCCGATCTGCTTGCTGAGCTGTTGAAGCCGGGTCGTCTCGTCGTTGGCTATTTGATCATCGGACTTTCGATTAAGAATGACAAATCGTTCAAGTCGCTCGTTGAGCTTGCCCAGCCTGTGGTTGTAGATGGCTACCATGTCGTCACGACTAACAGACTTCACTACGACATCGGGTACCCCTGATTTATTTTCCTCCAACTCAGATTGAATGTCAGCGGGTATATCGAAGATGCTTTCGGGAATCACTTCATTCAGTGTAGCCGATAATATTTTAGTAGTTGAGATCAGGCGATCCGACCTTACCTCATATTGGTGATACAAGAGGATGCCGTCCACATCGGCGTACTCAGATAGAATAACTTCTACGTCAGCTTTTCGTGTGCGGACCAGAAGACTGCTTGTGGTATCGAAGTAGAGGCGAGCGGTATCGCCGGTGGTGGCATCGAAGGTGACGATCTCATGGGCAACCAGAGAATCAAGCGTGACAACACCGCCATAAACTTGTTCCAGACTTTGCTTCTTGTACTCAAAGGCGGGGCAAATGAACTCCGCAAGAGAGACCATCGTGCCTTGACCTTCCGGAACCAATTCATTACCTGCCTGGGTAAGATGCCAGCCTACTGATCCCACCGCTCCCGACACTGTAACCTCCGCGGTATCAGTGATGACCATCTGCACTTGCCCCTTAGCAACATCAAAGTACATTCTGGCTCGAACCGTAGGGCTCGAAACATAATCGACTTCCATTTCGAGCGAAAGAGTCATTACTTCGTCGAGGCGTTGCTCTCCACCAATGGCACTGATATAACGTGTCAAGACCGTGTCAAGGACTGTCCCCATCACCGAGCCGACATTCATAACGACCAAAAGAACTACGATCACCATGACCTGTTTCATACTCTACTCCTCCGAGTTTATTGACGCCGGATTGGACCCCCAGCGTGTTGCTCCCGGTTGTTCAAACACTCCTTTATGTAAGGAAAACTGTGATACCGGTCCAGTCAACCATAAGACATCGGCCCTCTGGAGGGATCTTTTGTAAATCCTGGCATAACTGCCAACTCCGAGTCGAAGAACTAAATATCACACAATCTTCAATTACTTCAATAACAAGTGGCAGATACCTAACGGAAAAATCAAAACTATCAACCAGTTACGAAAAAACGCCGCATGAACAAAATGGATACACCTTTTTATACACAACTCTTGACATTACCGTCCGGGTTAGGCTGAAACGACACACTTGACAGTCGGCAAGCAGCAAGCTTTCTTACTGTAAAAGCACTGATGGTTGGAGGTCGCAATGCCGGCGAACAAGATGATCCTGATGATTGACGACGATGTCAATCTGGTCAATGTGGTTAAGATGGTGTTCGAAGCCAAGGGTTATGAGTTTTCGGAGGCCCATTCTGCAGCGGAAGGATTGGAAAGAATCACGGAAGTCAATCCGGACCTGATCATTCTGGATGTTATTATGGAGGATTTTGTGGCGGGGTTCCGAGTAGTCAGCGAATTGCGCGCCACAGAAGAGGACTCGAAATACCGCGCCTATGCAAAAATACCTATACTCATGTTGACTAGTGTCACCATGAAGACCAAATACGATTTCAGCGAACACGTTGGCACCGCCATGCTTCCCGTCGATGCCTTTGTAGAAAAGCCAGTCAAACCGGCAGATCTTATAGCCAGAGTCGAGGAGTTGTTGCAGAAGGCGGCACACAATCCGGAAACAGATTCATAGACTGTTACGTAGGAACCAGTGCTCGGTGAGTTTCCGGCGACCCGGATTTTCTAAACGAACCCGACCGGAATTGTAAATGTGAACCTGGCCCACTTACCTGGTTCAGACTCGGCCCATATTTTGCCACCATGCTTCTTGATGATCCCCCTTGTGACAAACAAACCCAAGCCGGTGCCTGACTTCGTGTTGTAGTTCTCGGCTGCGAAACGTGCAAACTTGTTGAATAGTTTCTCAGTCTCATGCGGTTCGAATCCGGAACCTTCGTTGAAGATGTACACTCTGACAAACCCATCATCGACTTCCGACTCAGCGCCAATTTCGATAAGCCCTCCCTTTTGACCATACTTGATGGCATTTGACAACAGGTTCTGAATCGCTGAAGTGAGCAGGTCGCGATCGCATTTCACTTGAAGATGACTCTGTATGTGGCAGGCTATTTGCATTTTGTTGTCGGCTGCTATTTCAGAAAGCAGTTCAACAGCCGGCTCCACGATTGATTCCCTCAATTCGGTGACTCCAAAACTGAGTTTGAGTTCACCTTCTTCCATGCGGCTCAGGTTGAGGTAGTTCGCGATTGTGAAGTTAAGATAATCGGCGCTGGCGGACGAAGCCTTTAGCACAGTTTCCTGCTGCTCCGTCAGCGGTCCCAACAGATGTTCCCTCAGCGAACCAATGGCGAAAACAATCGACGCCAGCGGCGACTTGAGTTCGTGAGTAACGAAACCCAACATTTCAAGGTAGGCACGGTTCTTCTCATCGGCCTCGGACAATGCCTGTTTCAGGGCTGCTGTAGTTTCGTCCAACTGCTTGCGATGGTTTTCCAGTGACTCGGACATCAAATTGAAAGATCGAGCCAGTTCAACTGTTTCAAGACAGCCTTCATCATCGCCGACCCGTGTATTCAGTTGTCCTGCCGATACGCTCCTTGTGGCTTCAACGAGTTTACCGATGGGTCGTCGCAAAGTACTGGAAAGGTAGAATGCCAGGCCGACCGAGAGCAACAGCGACAGAAAGATGATCCCGAGAAACTTGACGACAAGGCTTGACCTGTAGTCAAGGTACTTCTTCTCCAGTAGCCCTACGTAGAGAATCCCAATTATCTGCTCGTCCATATCCAGTATTGGGTCGTAGGCTGACAGGTACCAGTCATTTACTACAAAGGCTCGATCATCAAAGCGCTCCCCCTGCTCCAATACTCTGGTGTAGACCTCGTCCGATACTCGGGTACCGATGGCACGGATGCTGTCGATTTCAATCACGTTGGTGGCTATTCGTAC
>DAOWIM010000198.1 GCA_030640905.1 bacterium | reverse complement strand
TTTTCAGGATTGGATGTCTTACCGAAAATCACGCGCTGATACATCCACAACATATAGCAGGCGGCCAGGACAACTCCCGAAGACGCGATGATGCCATAAACCATGTTGGCCTTGAATACCCCGAGCAGAATCAGAAACTCGCCGACAAACCCGTTGGTTAGAGGCAGACCAATTGACGAAAGCATCACAATCATAAATATGGCCGAATAAACCGGCATCACATTAGCGATACCACCGAAATCTTCGATCATGCGAGTATGTCGGCGTTCGTAGAGTATGCCGACCAACAAGAACAATGCGCCGGTAGAGATGCCGTGATTAAGCATCTGGATAATCGATCCTTCCAGCCCCTGCATATTGAGGGCAAAGAGTCCGAGCATCACAAAACCCATGTGCGATACAGACGAGAACGCCACTAACGATTTGACGTCCTTCTGCACCATAGCCACAATGGCCCCATAAATGATCGCTATGATGGCAAGAACACTGATGTACGGCAGGTAAGCCATCGTCGCCTCAGGGAACATCGGCAGACAAATGCGAATGAAACCATATACCCCCATCTTAAGAAGCACACCCGCCAGAATAACCGATCCGGCAGTCGGCGCCTCGACATGGGCGTCGGGAAGCCACGTATGCAACGGGAACAGCGGTACCTTAATAGCAAAGGCAAGGGCAAACGCACCGAACAACCACAACTGCGGCTGATAGGCAATCGGCATCTGCGCAAGCTTAAGCATATCGAAAGAATACTCGCCGGAGAAACTCTGATACTCAACCAACAGATAAAGAATTGCAACCAGCATCAACAGCGAGCCGAACATCGTAAAGAGAACAAACTTGATCGCGGCGTAAATGCGACGCGGGCCACCCCACACACCGATCAGGAAATACATCGGCACTAACATCACTTCCCAGAAGACGTAGAACATGAACAAATCGAGCGTGCAGAAGACACCGAGCATCCCGCATTCCAAAAGCAGCATCGAGATGAAGAACCCCTTGATACCAGTAGTGATTGATCGCCACGATGACAAGATGCACAGGGTTGTCAGAATCGTGGTCATTACAATCAACAGCAGCGAGATACCGTCGATACCCAGATAGTAGCTTATGCCCATCGAAGTAATCCAGGGGATATTGACCGAAAACTGCATGCCACTTGCCACCGGATCAAACATGTTGTACAGCCAGAACGACAGCAACATGGTCACAAAGGAAACAATCAGCGCAACTCCCTTGATTGAATCATGGCTGTCCTTGGGCACCAGCAACAATAGAGCAACCCCTAAGAGGGGAAAGAACGTAATAAGTGTAAGTATCCACTGTTCCATAATCTAAATCCAAATAAACCAGGCTACAATCGCCACCACGCCAGCCAGGAAGAGGGTTGCATAAGTTCGAATTCTACCGGTCTGGCTGGCCCGGGCCGTCTGCGAAATATCAGCATAGACAGTCGCGACGCCATTGATGCTGCCATCGATTAGTATCACGTCAACAATTTTCCAACAGAAGAGCGAGATATATATGACCGGTCGAACGATGAGAGCGCTGTAGATTTCATCGACGAAATATTTATTCAACAGCAGATGATGCACACCGGAGAGTTTGTCGCGCAACGATGTTGCCAGATGCGGTTTCTTATTATAAAACATGAAGGCTACCAGTATGGCAATCAGCACCAGGATAACCGAAGCGGCCATCAGGCCCAGTTCCATCCCGGTATCGCCTCCTCCAGCTGCCAGCGCATGGGAGGCTTCGATTTGACTACCCGCCATGACCGGCGCCAGCCAATGCTCAAAATGATTGGTAACGCCAAACACGTGCGGAATACCAACCCAGCCGCCAACTATCGACAACACGCCCAAGACTACCAGAGGAACGGTCATCGTCTTGGGAGATTCGTGCAGATGAGAACGAGTTTTCTCGTCCATTCGCCCTTTTCCATAGAAGGTCATGTAGATCAACCGGAACATATAGAACGCCGTCAGCCCGGCGGTTACAAATCCGACCAACCAAAAAAGCCAATGACCGTGACCCGAAGAGAACGACTTCCATAGTATCTCATCTTTTGAGAAGAATCCCGACATGCCCGGAATACCGCAGATAGCCAGAGTGGCAAAAAGCATCGTAATGAACGTCACCGGCATATGCTTGCGCAATCCGCCCATCTTTCGCATGTCCTGTTCGTCCGACATACCGTGAATGACCGAACCTGCTCCCAAAAACAGCAACGCTTTGAAGAAGGCATGTGTCATCAGGTGGAAGATACCGGCGGTGAATGCTGCCACACCGCAAGCAAGGAACATATATCCAAGTTGACTGACCGTAGAGTACGCCAGTACTCGCTTAATATCGTTCTGCGCCAGTCCGATAGTCGCCGCAAGAAACGCCGTAGCGGCACCAATTATGGCCACAACCATCAAGGCATCTGGGGCCATCATAAACAAGACGTTACTCCGCGCAACCATATACACACCGGCGGTGACCATCGTAGCGGCATGGATCAGCGCGGAAACCGGGGTTGGGCCCTCCATAGCGTCGGGTAACCAGACATAGAGAGGAATCTGAGCCGACTTGCCAATCGCCCCTACAAACAACAGCAAACAGGTGGCCGTAATTAGTACGCCACCGACAGCAAAAACTTCCGGCGCCTGCGCCATAACAACGCGAAAATCGAGAGAACCGACATTCCAGAATAACAGAAACATCCCTATCAGGAATCCGAAATCGCCAATGCGATTGACAATAAACGCTTTCTTCCCGGCATCACTGGCCGATTTCCGCTCATGCCAGAATCCGATCAGCAGGTATGAGCACAACCCCACACCCTCCCAGCCAACAAACATCAGAAGGAAATTGTCGGCCAGTACCAGCGTCAACATCGCGAATGTAAAAAGATTCATGTAAGTAAAGAAGCGCGAGAATGACTTGTCGTGATTTATGTAGCCAATCGAATAAATATGAATCAGAAAACTAACACCGCTAACAACGAGAATCATCACTGCCGACAACGGGTCAAGCAGGAAACCGAAGTTTGCATTAAACTGGCTGCCGGAAGGAATCCAAGCGAAGAGCACCTGCTCCATCACCCGTGCGCTCTCGGGGAGCGCCTTCAATTCAAAGAAGGCAAGTACCGATAGAACAAACGACAACCCCACCGAGCCACACGCCACCAGAGAAACTATTGGCTTGGGTAAACGCCCGAGCAATAACCCGTTAATTACAAAACCGGCCAGCGGTAACAGCGGAATCAAATATAGCCATTCGGACATCAGTTCACTCACCTTACCATTTCAACAAATCGAACCGGTCGATATTGACCGTTTCCCGGTTTCGATAAAGCGTTATCAACATTGCCAGACCAACTGCCGCCTCGGCTGCAGCTACAGTCAGGACCAAGAATACAAAAACGTGGCCATCAAGGACATTCAGCGCCCGTGAGAACGCAATCAACACCAGGTTTCCGGCGTTGAGCATCAACTCCACAGACATGAACACAATAATGAGGTTCCGTGAAGTCAGGACACCGACCGTTCCGATGCCGAACAAGACGGCCGCCACCACCAAATATGCAGAGATTGGAATCATTCGGCTGCCTTCCCTTCACTTTCCCCACTCGACGCTGCATCGACCGGACCGTCATCATCGCGGCTTCGATGTGCCAGGATCACCGCACCAACAACCGCTACCAACAGCAGAATGGAGGTCAGTTCAAACGGATACAGATACCGCTGGAACAGAAGAACCGCAACGTCATTAGCGGCGCCAAAAGTATCTGTTTGCATCACCATCACACCCGGACTCCCGGCATCGGCAAACAGGTCGGAAGAGAAACTACTTTTCACAACCATGATCAGTTCGAGCACAAAGAGAACTGCCAGCGCATACTTAATGGTCAGGCTGATTGGCGGGGATGGCTGCCCAAGACTTTCATGACCTCTCAAGTTGAGCAACATGATCACAAACAGAAACAATACCAAAATGGCACCAGCATAGACGATTACCAACACGGCACCCATAAACAACGCACCAAGCTGGATATACAGTACCGCCTGAGCGAGCAGTGATAGAATCATGAACAATACCGAAGCAATCGGATTGCGCTGGGTGATCATCATGGTCGCACCAAAAACCGCTACCACTGACGAGATCAGGAATATGACAAGATCAAGTGTCATTTGCCACTCCCCGCAGTCAGGTGCGCTCGCCGTGTCCGGCGGAGAATCCGCTTGAACGGGTTATCGGTTCTGGTCTGCGGTACAAGTAATTGTTCCTTAGCATAGATAAATGAATCGCGGTCGTCACTACTGAATTCATACTCATGACCGAGGAAAATCGCCTCCTCGGGGCAGGCCTCTTCGCAGAAGCCACAGTAGATACAGCGAATCAAATTGATTTCATAGACTTTCGCCTGCCGCTCGCCATTCTCGGTCTCTGTCGGTTCCATATAGATAGCGTCAGCCGGGCAGGCGGCCGCACAGAGACCACAACAGACGCAGCGTTCGGTGCCGTCATCGTAACGTTCCAGGTAATGCAGACCACGGTAGCGAGGAGGCATCGTCCGTTTTTCATGGGGATAGTCGAGCGTAACCGGTTTCTTGAAGATATGCTTGAAGGTGACGTAAAGACCCTTCGGCATCTTAAAGAGAGTGTTAATGAAAGCTTGTGCGATTTCGTTCATATCAATCTATCCTCACAACCACCCCAGCGTCACCAACAATGAAGTCACCATCGCATTGAGCAACGCCAGTGGTAGCAGAACTTTCCAACCAAAAGCCATCAACTGATCATACCTGAAACGCGGGAAAGTCGCCCGCAGCCAGATATAACCCAGCATAAAGACAAACACTTTCGCCACAAACCAGACCACCGCCAACCAGGGAGCGGTATCAAGGAACGGTCCCTGCCACCCTCCGAAAAACAGAGTCGCGGCGACCGATGCAACCCCCAGCATGTTGGCATACTCGCCGACAAAGAACATGGCAAAACGCATCGAGGAGTACTCCGTGTGATAGCCGGCTACAAGTTCGGACTCGCATTCGGGCATATCGAACGGGCAGCGATTGGTCTCGGCAAACGCACAAGTAACAAACAGGAGAAAGCCAAGTGGCTGCTGCCAGATCATCCAGTTGGAGAAGAACCAGATCGAATCCGATCCCTGCATCTCAACAATTTCCCGCAGCGACAGGGTGTTGGCCACCAGAACTACACCGATAATTGACAAACCGTAGCCAATTTCGTAGGAAATCATCTGAGCCGAGGAACGTATTCCACCCAGCAATGAGTACTTGGACCCCGATGACCACCCCGCCAATACGATTCCGTAGACACCCAGCGAAGTGACGGCAAAAACAAACAGGACGCCAATATTCAAATCAGAGATAACAAACTTTACTTCGTGCCCGAAGAGGGTGCTGTCTATTCCGAACGGCACCACCGCGAAAGGCAGCAAAGCGGGGATAAAGGAGATGATCGGCGCTATCGTCCACATTGTTTTCTCAACCGAAGCCGGTACAATATCTTCCTTGAACATCAGCTTGAGGCCATCGGCCACCGGTTGAAGCAGGCCGTATGGTCCGGCAAAGCTTGGTCCGATGCGATGCTGCAGTCGGCCCAGGACCTTGCGCTCCAGCCAGGTTGACCAGGCACACCCGGTGAGGACCACTACGATCACGATGATAACCTTGATCGACGCTATGAGAGCTATTTCCAGCATCGCCTACGCATCCACCTTACTCAGTTTCACCCAGTCAATTCGCCGCTTACGCATCAACAGCGAGGTAACCGGAGTTGACGCAAAATTCCTCGGAATAACAACCGCTTCGTTATCTATATATTCTGAAATTCTTGCCGGGACAATAATCTTGCCGACTTTCGATTCAACGCGCACCGAGTCACCATCCTCAACACCATATTGAGAGGCTGTATCTGCCGACATCTCGACATACGCCTCACCCGCAAAATTCGCCAGCGTTGGGGCCTTCTCGGTCAGGTGTCCACTGTGATGAGCATCGTCACAAACAAATGCCGGGTGCTTGTAGTCGTCGTCTTTTTCAAACTCGGCCGGTTTCATCTCGACGAACTGATCGGGAAGACTCTGCGCCGTATCCAGCGCGAGCAGCCGGTCAATCTCCGCATCTCTATCAATTGCGGATTCAAACAACTTCTTCTCATGTTTCGCCGCCAGCAGATCGATTATCTCATATCCGGGCTTGGCCTGACCGATTGGATTGACTGCCTTTGTGGCTCGCTGTACTTTTCCTTCGAGATTGACATAGTCGCCATCGTACTCAGCCCAACTACACAGCGGCAGAACAACATCAGCCAGCGCGGTCGTTTCAGTTTCAAACAGATCGCAGGCAACGAGGAACTCCAGCCGTTCCAACCCCTCTCTTGCAAACTCGCGATCCGGATAAAGCATTGCCGGATTACTGCCCATGACAATCATTCCGGTCAGTTCTTCTTTTTTCATCAACGCCAGCATAGCATCGGTATTTTTCGGCTCGCAATCCGGACACTCACCCCAGATGGTTTCGAGTTCGGCTCCCAGCTTCCCCGTCGAATGCGGCACTGCGCCAAGCTTCTCGGCTCCGACAGAGTTCACATAACGGGCCAGAGCAGCGATCTGCCCTTTCTTTTCGATACCAAACAGGTGATTCAGATTAGCCAGCGCGGCACCAATTGTCTCTCGTGCGATAGAGCGCGTCACCAGCTC
>DAOWIM010000243.1 GCA_030640905.1 bacterium | reverse complement strand
GACAGATACTGACCGAGGAGACGTTAAGGAAGACGTCGCAGGCGCTGCAGGGTATCATGGACAGTGCCACCGAGGAAATCATCGTTGCAACAGATCAAACCGGAACTATTGTCAATTGGAATGAGGGGAGCAGGAGACTGCTGGGTTATAAGCCCGAAGAAGTGGTCAACAAGGAAAGCATCAGGATATTCCATACCGAAGAGTACCTGAACTCAGGAGTGATGGAACGGAATATCAAACGCATGATAACCATCAGGGAACCGTTGGAGGAGGAACCAACTTATGTAGCCAGGGGCGGCAGGACCTTCCCTGTCCACCAGATTATTACCCCGCGTTTTGATAAAGATGGCAAGTTTACGGGTATGCTGGGCATGGCGCGCGATATCACTGCACGCAAGCGGGCGGAAGAAGCTTTGCGGGAACGGGAAGAGGTATTAACCGCTATCAGCCAATCGGCACAGGATGCGATTGTTATGATCGATGGCGATGGAAAGGTGACCCACTGGAACAAGGCTGCGGTACGCATTTTCGGATATACTTCGGAGGAGGTCCTTGGCCGCGTGCTGCATGATTTTTTGGCTCCGAGAGATCTTCGATCTGCTTACTATAAAGCGTTCCCTAAGTTCCATGCCAGCGGCCAAGGTGCTGCCGTTGGTCAAACGCTTGAACTCCCAGGGTTACACAAGGATGGCACGGCAATCCCCGTGGAACTTTCTCTCTCGGCTACGCATATCCAGGGCCAATGGTATGGCATAGGCATCATACGCGATATAACCGAGAGAAAACAGGCAGAGGAGGCTCTGCAGGCAGCCCACAACAAATTGGATGAGCGGGTCAAAGAGCGCACGGCCGAGTTGGTAGCGGCGAACAAGAAGCTGAGGGATGAGATAGAATATCGAAAGCAGGCCGAGGAAGCCCTGCGGGATTCCGAGGAGAAGTTCCGCAACCTGGCTGAGCATTCTCCCTGCATGATCTTTATCAACCAGAACGGCTGCATTGTATATGCCAATCGCGCCTGTGAAGAGGCCATGGAGTATGCGCGAGATGAACTCTACGTACCCGATTTTGACTTTATGTCATTGATTGCGCCGCCGTCCGCTCCGGCCATCAAAGCAGCTCTTGCTGACCACATGAAGGGACAGGAAGTTACTTCGTATGAATGCGGGCTGGTGACCCGAGGGGGCGATGTACTGGACACAATTATCACCACCAGGCTGATACGTTACGGAGGCACGCAAGCGATTCTTGGAGTGGTGACCGATATCACCGAACGCAAGCAGGCCGAGGAAGCCCTGCGGAGATCAGAAGCGCAGTATCAGGAGTTGTTCAACTCTGTGCAGGAGGGGATCGGTATTGTTGACGAAAACGAAATTATCCGGTTCTGCAATCCTGCTTACGTGGCGATATTCGAAGAAGACTCAATGGAGCATTTGATCGGACGCAGCCTGTTCGATTATTTTCCGGAGGACCAAAGGCAAATCATTATTGACCAATCAGAAAAACGACGATATGGTATTAACTCACAGTACGAACTGGAGCTTGTTACGGTAAAGGGCAATCACAAGCATATACACGTCTCCGTATCAGCCATGTTCGACGAAAATGATAACTACATTGGCGCCACTGGGGCCATTATTGATGTCACCGAACGCAAGCGGACCGAGGAGGCGCTGCGGGATAGTGAAGAAAAATACCGCAGTCTTTTCGACAATGTGCCGGTTGGTATATTTCGGACCGCGATTGACGGCACGATTTTATCTCTGAATCCGGCCATAAAGGTGATGCTTGGGTATGATCCGGATTATGACACGAGCCAGATGAGCTCGGTCGATTTCTATACAGGTGCCGGCACGTGGCAGGAGTTCGTTGAAAAGCTGAAGTCCGATGGCTATGTGACTGATTTTGAAAGTGAGTTCAAGCACAAGGATGGTTCCGTCGTAACTCTGTCGTTAAACATGGTATTGTTCACCGATGAGAACGGAGTACCTCTTTATATCGATGGAACGGCTGAGGATATTACCGAGCGCAAGAAGATTGAGGAGAGACTACGGCTTCTCAGCCTCATCACCCAGCAGATAACCGATGCTATCATTGTCACGGATCTGTCTGAAAAGATTACTTATGCCAATCAGGCATTTTTGCGTTTGTATGGCTATTCGAGCGAGGAACTTTTGGGGCAATCACCGGACATTTTTAATGCGGAATCGGATTGGCAACGCATACAGAAGGATATCTATCAAGCTGTTTCATCTGGTACTTCATGGAGCGGCGTGGCACTAAACCGCAGGAAAGATGGCAGTACGTTTCCATGCGACTTGCTCGTGTTTCCGCTGGTAGACAGCCAGGGCGTAGTTTTTGCCTACGCAGGCATCCAGCGCGATGTTACAGAACGCGAAGAAGCAGAGAAGAAACTCCGTGAGGCTGGAGAGAAGCTACAGGCCGAGCACGAGGCGCAGACCAAAAGTAATATCGCTCTCCAGCAAATCCTGGATCATATTGAAAAAGAGAGACTGGACTACAAACAGCGGATTTGTGGCCAGATTGAGCAGGCCATTTCTCCGTTGCTGGTAAAGCTGAGAAGAGACAGCAGTGACAAACGAAGGAAGGATCTCAATACCCTCGAAGACAACCTTAATGCACTATTGTCCAAAGAGATAGACGTCTTTGAAACTCGCTACGCAGGGCTTACCCCCCGCGAAAGCGAAATCTGCGAGCTAATAAAACAGGGTCTTTCTTCAAAAGAAATCGCTGACAGGCTGAGTTTGTCGATCCTTACAATCCACAAACATCGTGAACTAATCCGCAAAAAACTCAAAATTACCAATAAAGCAGTGAATTTGAGTACATTTTTGCGTAATGATAAGAACTCAAATTAGATACGCACTAATTACGTAATATGCAGTTATTGACAATTTCATAAAAATGACGATCTTGGGGGCAGATATTAGCTGTCCCACTGAGTGCCTGGACAGCGTGATAGTGAAACTTGTGGTGGGTTTCACGAAAAGATATGGCGACGAGACATTCTAACCTGTATAACACATCAGTGTTGCCAATACGGACCCTGTGCTGTTCTCCCTCCCCCGGCATGGGGTCCTTCTTTAATTAATACAGTTTACAGGTGGGTAAGTTGGTTTGGGTTTCTCTCGGAGCCTGACTGCTGTTATGGTGATTGTTTCAGTTGAGCCAGTCGCGTAGCGGCATCTTCCAGTTCCCAGATTCCACTGTCGGCATTTTCCCAGGTCTCAAGGAATATGGTATACTGTTCGGCGGCTTTGTCATACCATCGAGACTGCTCGTAGGCTGTACCGAGATAGTAGTGCAGCTTGACACTCCACACGCCCATTGAAGCTCGGTAAGACGTATAGATACTGAGCTGATTTTCCAACTCCTTCACCGCTTCGGCCAGTCTGCCACTCTCGAGGTAGGCGCGGGCCAACATGGTGTGACCCATGAAATGCCGGGCAGCATCACGCGTGGTTATTTCATCCATGGCAGCCCTGAAGTGCCTTATGGCGTCGTCGTAGTTGCCGGTGGAGAAGTTCAGGCATCCGGCTGCGTACTGATAGGCGTAGCATTGATCTACCGAAACCCGGCACGATACCAGCAATTCGGTCAACAGAGAGTCAGCCATCTTGATGTTGCCATTGGCAGCCAGCATCTGAATTTTGGCAGCTCTCAAGTTATCGTCCAGAGTTGATGCTTGTCGTGTTTTTGTCATCGCGCTATCGAGGGTGGCGATGGCTTCATCGGTGCGTCCCAGAGCATGAAGGATAAACGCCCTGGCAAACCATTTGTGCACGCCGCCGCGCGGAAGTTCTGTCTCAAAGTCGAATCTGATTCCTTCATCGAGAATCGCAAGTGCTGAGTCAAATCTGCCCTGATGAACCTGAGTTTGTGCTCGATAGTAAATACCGGAGGAACGTTGTTGGTTCGTTTTGAGAGTATCAAATATGTAGAAGAGGCTGTCAGCTGTCGCAAATTCACGCTTGAAGAGATACATGTCGCCGAGGTAGCTGAGAGCAGTATGGAAATCGGGTTTGATCTCAAGAGCTGTTTTCCATGATTCGATAGCCTTCTCAATATTTCCGTTACGGGCGTATATTAACGCTCTGGTGCTGTATGAGTTGGCCTCATCAGGCGCCAACTCGATGTACTTGTCTATTGCCCAGATCGATTTCTCATAGTCTCCGATTACGTCATACACGAGTGCGAGGGCGTTGTAGGTCGTTTTGTCCAGTGGGTCGATTGCAATAGCCTGACGAAAATGGCTGAGAGCGTCATCGTGTTGGCGACGGTAGTACAGATAGCTTCCCAGAAGATAGTGAGCGTGACCTTCATCAGGATAGTCGGTTATGAGGCTCCGCAGCTCTGTCATCGCGGCATCGACATCGTCATTTATGGCTTTGTGCAGGCTTCGGATGTAGTAACTTTTTCGTCGGCCTGCTTGATGAGAGTACTTCAAGGCCAGATCAATCATGTCGCGGCGTTTTTGGCCGGTCTCAAGGGCAGAGAGGTAGTAGTAGGCCATGGCAAAAGTAGAATCGAATTCAAGAGCGCCGTAAAACGCTGCCTGGGCCTCGTTCCAGTAGTACTTGTAGTAGTTGTCAACCGCCTCGACAAAATACCGGTAGGCTTCCGGAGAATTAGTAGTAACCTCAGATACCATTCGATCCGGTTCGGAGGCGGCCTCAATGGGAAGCGAAAGATCGTTCTTGACCGCCGCGGAAAGACGGTCGGCAAATCCGAATACTGATTCATCCGCCGTTGCTATTACTTTTTCCGAAGTTACGATGTCACCCGAGGTAACATCAATGACCGAAGCAGTAACGGTCAGGACTGGTTCGGATTGGACAATCTCTCCGGTGAGTATCCACCGTGCTCTGGCGTATCGGGCGACCTCGGTAGCGATATCTTGCTGGGATGATACGTGACCATCGCGGTCAATCAGCTTCAAGATGTCGTGAAGTCGTTCGTTGGAGACAACTTTCAGGTAGGCGGATTCAGATAGATCGGTTATCAGCAGACTGGTGAGAACTCTGGCAAGGTTCTCCGAATCGTCCGGGTCGGTCAGGTTGTCGAAATTCATCACGACCAGACGATTCTCCATCGCAACTGCTTCGTGCGACGGTCGCAGTTCAAACTGCCAGTCCTTGAGGATCAGCAGCAGCAGGACGGCTGCCGCTGCCGCATAGACCACGACAAGACGTCGCCAGCCTCGAGGCGCTGTCTCAGTACTGGTTGTTTTCTCGGGGCTGTCGTTTTTGGCTGCACCGGCCAGGTTCTCAATCGTCTGGCGCGTGTCGGGGTCGGTTCGGAGAGTTTCGATAGTATCGCTGAAACCTTTGAGACTTTCCAGACAGGAACTGCAGTTCATGGCGTGAAGCTCAAGATCGTGCCGCTCCTCGTCGGTGAGCATCCCCAATTCATACGCGTAGAGGAGATCTTCAAAGCGTCTGTCGGTACAGCTACTCATCAGTTGATCTCTCCGGTTTCAAGACATTTTTTCAGCAGTTTCCTGACTCTTGAGAGCATAACATAGATGTTGTTGCGAGTCAGGCCGAGTTTTTCGCATATCTCATCAGGCGAGTACCCCTGGTAGCGAAGATTTATCAGTCGCGCGTGTCTGCTGTGAACGCGGTTTATTTTCCTCAGGCAGTCTCGCAGTTTTCGTTTCAGGAGCGGATCAACACCTGCGCCTGTCGCCGCGCTGCTGTCTTGGGGTTCCCGCACGAAGAGATTATCCCGGTACCGTTTTGTCCGGTAGAAATAACGAAGATTGTTTTCCAGCACCCGGTATGCCCAGGCGGAAAAACTGGTCTCAAACGAAATATCCCGGTATTTCCCGGCAATGGCGGTTACCGTTTGTTGCACAACTTCCTTCCGATTCGCTTCGTCTGATATTCTATGTTGCACGAACACTGAAAATGCTTCAGTCAGTTTGGAAAAAAGCTGGCCTTCAGCGTCCTTGCCGCCCTGCCGGGCCAATTGGAATAACTCATTGATACTCAACGTGTCCTCGAAGCATTGACGGATATCGGTCCAATGTAGTCCACTGTTTTCTTTGGTGCAAACATAAATGCGGGCCCGACTCATCACAGAAATGATGGCGGCCTTGCTGTAAGAGATTATCGAATGGTGCAACGGAGAAGTCAGTATTGGAATTAAACATTTTATGGGAATGAGAAACAAAGAATGATGACAAGGCTGACGCAACTGACTATCTGCGCCCTGCTGCTGATCGGATCGATACCGGTCTCAGCCCAAAATCTGCTGGACGAACCGGAGTGTGTTAACTTCGATGTCGCCCGTGATCAATACATGGTGTCCTGCTGGGGGAATGGGACGATTGTGGCGATTGATATGGACGGAAACCAGAGCCTTTTTGCCTCTCCAGGCAATGTGTTGAGCAACTGTATAAGTGGTGATACCCTGTTTGTCTCAAGGGGTAATAACGTGCGGGCATTTGATCTGGAAACCGGAGATGTTCTGTTCACTAAATATGTTTCAGGTGCAGGACAACTCGACGGTATAACAGCCGACTCTTCGGGTAATATATATGTCTTGGACTATCAATTCGCGGCTCCCCCAGATAAAATGTACAAGATCGATCTTTCCACAATGACCGTGAGTACATTCGTGGGAACCGGTCTTGCGCGGGCACCGCAGGATGTTGTCTTTGACGAAGTCAACAATCGTTTGCTGTCGGTTTCCTATACAGCCAACGCTCCAATTCAGGCGATAAGCTTGGCCGATTCTTCGGTAACAGATATGGTGGTCACGACGACAGGTTATTTTGACGGAATCGCCGGCGATGGTCAAGGCAATTACTATGTATCCAGTTTTAGTTATGGGTGTGTCTATAAGTATGGACCGTCGTTTACTAATCCGCCCGAGGAGTTTCGCTGCGGTTTCTATGGTAATGCCAATATCGGCTTCAATGTGAGAGACAATATTCTGGCCGTGCCCAATTTCAATGCGGACCGAGTCGATTTTTTCGACCTGAACGATACCGATGAGGACGGTGTGCTCAACTACCTGGATAATTGTCCGATCACACCCAATGTTGATCAGGCCGATGTGGATGAAGATGGTCTCGGAGACGCCTGTGACAATTGTCCGGAGAATTCTAATCCTGAGCAGGTCGATCTTGATGAGGATGGTGTTGGTGATCCTTGTGACAATTGTCCCGATACGCCCAATCCCGATCAGGCCGATGCGGACGACAATGGCGTAGGTGATGCCTGCTGTTGTGTCGGTTCACTTGGAAATGTCAATGGCGACGCCAGTGACTTGGTAAACGTATCCGATATTACCTATCTTGTCGAGTATCTGTTCGGAGTTCCAACCGGCCCGCTACCGCCCTGTCCTGCCAAGGCCAATGCCAACGGTGATATTGACGGTTTTCTAAATATCTCCGATGTTTCATTTCTGGTTGAGTATCTCTTTGGAATTCCACTGGGTCCGGCGCCGGGCGTTTGCCCTTGACCGATCTATCCCAATTAGCCGAGGGATACGGTAACAATCACCTGCGCATTTAGTGTGCAGGTGATTTTTTTCATTTTAGCCGCTGTTGGCCTCACGATCCCGAAAAATCAAGTCCGATAAAGGCTTTTGCTAAAATCACGATAATGTCTATATTAGAAGCGTCTACTCGTTCTCGCTTCGCGAAAGTGAATATAGATGAATATTCGGCTCAAAATGTTGGTTTTGGCGGTTTCCTGCTTTGCTCTGATGGGAACCTGGCCTGCTGAGGTGGAAGCGCAGGGTTCGATTTTCGGCGCTGTGATCAACTCCGACTATTCAGTCCCGGCTGATGGCGAGTTGGTCTTCTTTGGATTTGTCAGGGATACCGATGAAGAGATTCGGACCAATGCCTCTGATGGGGCCGGTTATGACAATGGTTTCTGGTACGATGATTTCCAAAACTTCCTGACCGAAGCACCCGGCTTCCCGTACGACTACTATTTTTTCAATAGCACCAACGGCGAGTTGGCCCATCTGGCCAGACTGATTCCCAAAAATTCTTATCAACAAGAGGATATAATCCTGGCAGCCTGGTCGGCACCTGAGGCTGTTACCGGACTTGTTGGCGTTCCCGAGATTGAAACCGGGATACGTCTCTACTGGAGCCATCGTTCCGGCTGTACCTATCATGTCTATCGTCGCTTTGCCGTTGTTACCGGTTCATTCTTTCGTATTGATAACCCATCCGGTGATCTCTCCGACAGGGGTGTCACCGACAGCTCTTTTCTCGATACCGATATTGATGGCACCTCGTCGTATTCGTATATCGTCATCGCTGAGGAGGCTGCTGGTCAGTATTCGGCGCCTTCGGCCATGACTACTGTTAGCTCAATATGTGCTGGTTCCGGTTTGGACGATGCGGACGGTGACAACGTTGCTGATATTTGTGACAACTGTCCTGAGGTATTCAATCCAAATCAGGTCGACAGTGACCAGGACGGGGTAGGCGATGCTTGCGATGGATGCTGCGTCGGTATTCGAGGCAATGTCAATAATGATCCGGAGGAAAGTGTTAACATTACCGATATTACCTATCTGGTTTCCTACCTTTTCGGAATTCCTCCCGGCCCTGAGCCGATCTGTAGAGAAGAAGGCAATGTCAACGGCGACGAAACCGAGGCGATCAATATCGCCGATATTACGTACCTGGTCGACTACCTGTTCGGCATTCCACTCGGTCCTGCTCCCCAGCCCTGCGATTAGTGGCCGCGTTTTTATCTATCCAAATGTTACAAATATGGCGCCACCTACTCCGAGGATGATACCAATTACTCGTGACCAAGTGATTTTCTCTCGTAGAAAAAAGGCGGCGAAAATGAAAATGAAAATGCTTGATGTCTGATTGAGGGCCGAAGCAGTCGAGGCTTGAGTGTATTTCATCCCGGCCAGCCAGAGCAACATCGCTCCATAGGCGCCGGTAATCGAACTCGATATAGTATATCCCCACCTTTGCGGTGAAAGGATCGACCGCAGGATGCTCTTTCTCTGTGAATGAAAGAGCAGCACTAATAACAAAATGAAAATGCTTCCGAATAGGCGAATCTCGGTGGCCCAGATCAATGGTGAACGAGTCAGAAGCGGCTTGATCATTACAATGCTGATTGCGGTACAAGCCTCGGCTAACACCGCCCAGAGAAAGGCTTTCAGAATATTACGTCGATTCCCTGTATTAGTTCTGCCCTCAACAGTGACCAGTAGGACCGCCGAAACGATAAATGTTACACCGACAAACTGCCAGAAAGTCAACATTTCGCCGAGGAAGAGTATCGACATGATAATGATAAACGGGCTGTAGAGGCAGACGACAATAGCCATCAGGCTGGCCCCGAGGGCGTTGAGGCCTTTGAAATACAGGGTGTCGGCCAGACCGATCCCGAGGGCGCCGCTGGCCAGAAGCAGCAGGTAGTCCTCAAATGGGGCCGGATAGAAATATGTTTCGCCAAACAGCCAGAGGGTTGGGATCAGGAGGATTGCGGCCAGAAGGTTCTTGAAAAGATTGAGACCGATTGGATGGACCGCTTCCCCGCTCTTCTTGAACAGAACAACGGCTATCGCCCAGACGATTGCTGCCAGCAGGGCCCAGATTTCACCTGCGTATGCGCTAAAGATTGACATTGGTTACCAATAGCTCTGAGGTGTCGTTGTTATCATCCTACCGCTCGCGTCTGATGAGGCAACGGACGATTTTTCCGATGTACATGCGGTTGTAGTCCTTTTCAGGATATTTCTCTTCGATCGCAGCCTCAAGAAAATGTGCCGGGTCGAGATCGTGCGTGTAGATTTTCCGACACTCAAAGACGAGCCGCGCCTCTTCAAAATAGACAGAGCCCGATTCTCCTTCCACCGGCGTTAAGCCAGTGGCGGCCATCTTGTCAACATCACGTCCTGACTTCGTGCCGCAGTACTTCAACGCATCGCGGTATTTTTCATCGAAAAACGTGAGGGTGAAGGTGTCGGCTTCTTCGATGAACTTATAGGTATGGCGAGTTGGTCGGACGAAACAAATGCATATCTTCCGGTGCCACAATTCACCCATCGCTCCCCACGACGCGGTCATCGTGTTGAAAGCATCAAGCGTCCCTGCCGTAACCAGCATCCAGTCATCGGCAATTGCCTTGAAGGGGTTGTCGGTTATCTTGCGCGGATCAATGGTCCTGAACTTGTCATTCATCGATCGGTCTCCGTAGGAATAGTCAGGCAATTAGATTACGCCTGTTACCGGCCAGATGCAACTGGAAAGTGCAGCAACAAATCGCGCGGTTACAAATCATTGTTTGCCATAACCGGCACCAGTCTGTTTCTTGCTCAGAACCGAAAGCTCCATTGCTATTTTGATCCGAAGGATATGGCCGAAATGAACGAGAAGAAGTTGGAAATTGTCACCGCTGTTGATCTGCCCGATCTGCTGAGCCGAGTTGATGAATTTATTATCCCATCCTGGCCGGAATTTATGATGCATGACGACATTTGCAACCGACACTGGGAAGAACTGTACCAGCGGTTTCCCGCCTACCAGTTTGCTCTGAGGGAACCAAACAGTGAAAAACTGATCGCGGCGGGCAATTCAATACCGCTTCTGTGGAAGGGAGAACCGAGCGAGCTTCCCGACGATGGTTGGGACTGGGCGCTTGCCAAAGGTTGCCAGGATCATCAGGCCGGTCTGAAGCCAACTATCCTCTGTGCGTTGCAGATTGTGGTCAAGCCAGAGTTTCGGAGACAGGGGATCAGCTCCCGGGCGATCAATATCATGAAACAGATCGGTGCCGATTTCGGACTGAACTGCCTTGTTGCTCCGGTGCGTCCCGACGAGAAGGCCAAGCTTCCCCGAATGCCTATCGACGAGTATATCGGCCTGGTCGACTCCAGCAATCTGCCGCAGGACAACTGGTTGCGGGCTCATGTTCGCATCGGCGGCGAAATCATCCGCGCCTGTCCTCGTGCGATGTATATCACCGGCTCGGTGACTGAGTGGGAAAAGTGGACCGGCTTGAAATTTGACTCGACCGGTGATCACATCGTGCCGGGAGCACTGGTGCCGGTTCGGATAGATATTGAGGCCGACCGCGGGACATATATCGAGCCAAATGTCTGGACGCTCCACCGGTTCAAATAATCTCCGCACTCACGAAACCAAGTTGCCTGTTTTCTCGTATCTAAGCTAACAAGCGAGAGAACCTGTTAATGTTGAAATCGGAATTTCCCGGACGGGTCACCGTGGCGGGAAGTCAGGAGGAATAGGTGAGGAACAGACTGTTAGTTATTAGATTTCTGGCAATTACGGCAATTGTCGTGATGCTGGCGTCGGTATCGGCTCAAGCCGGGCGACATGTTCATCATGATGATTGGTCACTATCCGGTTTCCCCAGCAAGACCTGCCAGATTGGTGACATCAATATTGAGATGCACGATCAGGACATCATGATCACGCATGAAGATTATGGCTACGAGCAGGTTGAGATCACCGAAGAGTACGAGTTGATTGTCGATGGCAAGGAGATTGATCTTGACCCGGCGCAACAGGAGCTGGTTGAGGAATTCTACGACCTGTACTCCGATATGTACCTCCGGGCCAGAAGTATTGGTAAGGAAGGGTTGGCTATCGGTATAGAGGGAGCCAAGCTGGGGATCAACGCGATTGGCAGAGTCCTGAAAATGGCCTTCACCGATTACGACGAGGACGATTTTGAGCGTGACATGGAGCGCGGGGCGGAGGTAATCGAAGCCAAGGCAGAGGTCCTTGAGGGCAGAGCCGAGGAGCTTGAGGAGATGGCCGAAGACTTGCAGGACCTGACCTACGAGATGTGCGAGGAAATTCCGGCGCTGGCCGCGCTTGATTGGTTCTGATCGGTACGTTAATACTCAGTGGCGCAGCATCCAGTTGCGGATCGAAATCTCGATGCGAAAGGGACAGCGTAAGCTTTCTACATAGATTCACATTAGCGGGTACACAGGTTCCAGATGGGGCCTGTGTTTTCGCACTCGCTTGTTTGTTGCTTTCCGATCAAATACTCTTCTGTTGTTAATTGCTTTCCGTTGTTGCCTTTTCCTATCATTGATTAGCTAAACATCAATTGGTTGCCGAAACGAGGATTGGAAAATGATAGAAACACTCAGTAACTGGCTGGTTGCGCAAGGTCTGGGCTCAGATTCTGCTCATAATGTTGCCTGGCCGCTGGCGGCAGTGATCGTTTTGCTGCTGGCTTTTATCTCAAATTATATTGCCAGGCGGTTTCTTCTCGGGGCGGTTAGTTTTCTGGTGAAGAAGAGTCGGACCGATTGGGATGACGCTCTGCTGAGGCAGAAAGTATTCTCCCGCCTTTCGCACCTGGCTCCCGCTATGGTAATATATGCCGGCGCCCAGCTATTCCCGCAGGTTACGGATATTGTGGAGCGGCTATCACTGGTCTATATGATGCTGGCCGGTATCCTTGTGGCAAACTCGTTTATGAACGCTGTGGTCGATATCTACCGCACTTTCGAAATCTCTCGTCAGCGACCGATCAAAGGGTACGTCCAGATTGCCAAGGTCATCATTTTCATCTTTGTCGGCATTATCGCAGTCGGGACGCTGATGGACCGTTCCCCCTGGCTACTGTTGAGCGGTCTGGGAGCGATGACTGCTGTCATCCTACTGGTGTTTAAGGATTCAATCCTCGGTCTGGTAGCATCGATACAACTTTCCTCCAATGATATGGTGCGTATCGGGGACTGGATCGAAATGCCCAAGTATGGGGCCGATGGTGATGTGGTCGATATCACCCTCAATACAATAAAGGTCCAGAATTGGGACAAGACCATAACGACTATTCCTGCCTATGCGCTGATATCTGATTCATTTAAGAACTGGCGCGGCATGAGTGAATCAACAGGGCGCCGTATCAAGCGGTCGGTCGATATTGATATGTCGACGGTGAAATTCTGCACGCCGGAGATGCTTCAGCGGTTTGAGAAGTTTGAATTGATTGCAGACGATTTGAAATCGAAACAAGACGAAGTGGCTCAGTTCAATCAGAGCCAGAACGTCGATACTTCCGAATTGATAAATGGTCGCAACCTCACCAATCTGGGGACTTTCCGGGCCTATCTGGTGGCCTACCTGCGCCATCATCCCATGATCCATCAGGAGATGACCTTCCTTGTTCGTCAACTACCGCCCGGACCAAACGGTCTGCCGATCGAGATATATATTTTTAGCAGCGATCAGGATTGGGTGCGATATGAAGATATCCAGTCAGACATTTTTGACCATATTTTGGCGGTGATTCCGGTGTTTGATCTGCGGGTTTTTCAGAATCCGACTGGCCATGATTTCCATGCTATCGCTGGATAATCCCGGTCCGACCGGCGGCTAAGGGCCAGCGATTTGATGCATTTTGGCGCAGATGATCCGATAATTTGATGCGCACAGTTTGCATACGCTTGCAACATTGATTGGAAGTAAGTGCCGAGTGCTTCTCAGCCTTCAGCGCAGCCACATTAACGCCATAGCATGTAACGAGTTGTAGGCGAGACGGGTTTTTTCTTTGAGCCGGTTTTCGGGACTGGTATTTGCTATGTGTTTAGTGACCAATATTATGTTGAAATAAAAAAGTAACTTACTTTAGAGGTAGGTGTATTATGAAAAAAACGCTTTGCGTTGCAGTTCTGGTAGTCGGCTTCCTGATGGCTGCCATGCCGGTCTCGGCTGGGATTTATGTTTTTGAGCCGACTCCCTATGATCTAGGTGATCTACGTCACGACAACGCTTGGGAATGGGGACTCGACTTCAGCGGTGGCTGGTATTTCGAGGAAGTGGTTTTGACATTTAAGAATATTCGCAACTCGAATGATGCTCCCAACATTCTTTTTATTCGTCTGCTCGACGATGTAACCGTTGGTACTACAAAGTATTGGGATAGTCCCGATGTTGAATCTGACTATTTTGCGTGTCAGGGTGTTCTGATTGATGCGTGGACTGATGACGTTCCGGGCAATCCTTCTGTTGTGGATCTTACCTACACCTTTTCGACCGAAGGACTCTTGGGTCATTGGTCGAACTTCGTGGCCAACGACGGTATGGTTGGGTTCGGTTTTGATCCTGACTGCCATTTCGACAACGATGGTATCGAGCTGACGGTAACCGGTGCAATACCGGAGCCGGGTACGATGATGCTGTTTGCACTTGGCATGGTTAGTGGCGTTGCGGCTTATCGGAAGAAAAAGAAATAGTTCGATCTGACGATTCGATTACAATTTGAAATACTCAGGCCGCTCGTCTCAGACGAGCGGCTTTTTCTTGCGAACAGCTCAAAATCGTCGACCTGTTTGACAAATGACAGGTGGAAACCTATCTTAACAGCCACTTGGGAGAACGGGCGGTAGCCATTGTGATCGCTTATCGCACTTCCCCAAGCATCGTAACGCAACTTGGAGGTGACTCTTATGACACGTATGCGGTTGATTTGTTCTTTGTTGGCGGTGGTCACCTTGGCCTCGCTTACCCTTCGTTGCGCTGATGATCCGGTATCATCTTCGCGGCCATCATTTTCCTTCGGAGTATCTGTTACCGATCAGAGTGGCGAGATCGTTGATGGCCTGAGGGTCAGTGTTCAGAATCATCTGAGTGATCTGGACGGCCTGACCTCTGCAAATGACTTGTCAGGACAACAACCTATTACCCACAATCCACAACGGGCATTCAGATCGCCTCTTGATTTGGGCGATATCAATTGCAACGGTGTCCCATACCAGATTGCCGATGCCATGCTCTATATCGACTATTTCACTGATGGCCTCGAAGTTTTCGATGATCATCCCGTCTGCTCAATTGAAGCGTCCGATGTCAACGCAGATGGCAACTCGCTCACAGTCGCAGATCTAGTCTATTTGATTCGGATTATTGTTATGGATGCTCTACCGGTACAGCCTGGCGATACTGCCGATGCTTATATCATTTTCGACCAGGAATTAGGTGTTCTTGCAATAGACGGTGAAGATGTTGGGGGTGCATTTATTCGCGTGGCAGGCGAAGTTGTCCCGCAGTTGCTTGCTGACCATATGTCGATGCAGTACGCCTTCGATGGTACGCACACAAATATCATCATATACAGTTGGGATCTGAATGGCTTCTTCAATGGAGGTTTTCTGGTGGTCAATGGCGATATCGTGAGTATCGAGGCTGCTACCTATTATGGAGTTCCTTTGCGGCTGAAGGTCATACCTTATGGCGCTGCTTTCTATCAGAATTACCCCAATCCATTTCATGAAACCACAACTTTCAATTTCGCTTTGCCTGACGCAGGTGATTACAGGCTGATCGTGAAGGATCTTCACAACGAGATAGTTGACTCGGTAGTTGGTTCCGCATCGGCCGGAGTGACAGAGATCGAGTGGGATGCCAGCCTTGTTCCCGACGGTGTTTACTGTTGCAACCTGACTATCGCTGATTCCAATGCGGTACTTTTCTCAGAATCGCTCTACGCTGTTAAATGGCAACCAATCCCTGCGACGCTGGGGTATACATCGACTGATGGAGTTTTTGAGACTGACGATTCGCTTAGTTTTCCCGGAGTATGGGTTTTGCCTGAGTTGATCCAAACAAGCGAGACCTCGGAGCTAATTGGCAGTTTCTCCTATTCCGATACTGTAACGATTGTGCTTACCGATACTCTTGCCGGGATAGATCAGATGTTTAACAAGGCGATAACCAGTGGCGTCAACCAGTTTGATCTGGTCTGGTATCTGCCGGATTAGAGCTTTGAAGGTGGCTTACCACCTTGAGAGTGGCTTGCCACTGAGAGTAGCTTGCTGCTTAAGAGTAACGTGTTACCAGTCGAACTCATAGAGTAACAGTGAGTAGATCAAACCCTTGTGGAATTCGCCATCGTGGAAGTAATGGTCGCGGAGGGTCGCGTCTTTGCTGAATTTCAATGACTCCAGCAACTTGATGGCGCCCTTGTTAAAAGCAGCCGTCTGAGCATAGACTTTATTGAAGCCGCGTTGACGGAACAAATATTTGACCAACAGTCTGATTGCTTCGTTGCCGTGTCCCTTTTTCTGTTCATCGGGATCGATAAGGAGGCCGAGTTCGGCGGATCGGTTGAGGGAGTTGTAATCAAAGTATGATATCTTGCCCACCGGCACTTTGTCTTTCTTGCGAACGATTGCAAAGAACTCGCGGTTGGTGGATGGTTCCCGTTTCCGGAACGCTTCTGTTGCTTCGGCCGCCGATTGAATAGGATAGGGTCGACAACTCCGGGTTTGCGGTTCGTTCTGGAGAAGCCAGAGGTGGAAGTTGGCTATGTCATCGACAGTGACGGCGCGCAGGAAAATTTTATCACCGACAAACGACGGCTGAGTCCCGAACTCTTTATTCTTATCTTTCATCTATGACCTCTCATGCTCGAACTATTTCCGTTTACTCGATTATAGCGGCCACCGGAAACCAAGGCAAACTTGAAATTTGGCTTCTCCGTCGATCGGCAGTGGTTGACATGACTGGCAGGTGTGGCCTATCTTGGTTGTATGCGAAACCACGTTATTCTACTGATAGCCGTATTCCTGCTCTACCTGGTGCCGTCGGTGATTCTTCAGACGATCTATGGGCCGTCGTATGGCTTCCTCTCTGGGGAAGACTGCTGGCAGCCCGACGATTCGGGCGGTTGGGTGAAACATGGTTATCCGACCAATCCGCCACCAACCGAACCGAGCGTGCTGGTGCCGGTGGGGGTTCGTTATGTCCCGATTTTCCTGGCGGCGGCTGTGCTTGTACTCTTTCTGTTTACGCCGCTTTCGAAGAAACTGGAGACGAAGCGACCGGAGGACGATAAGGGAGAGGCAGTTAGCGGAGGCGATGAGAATGGTGAGGGTGACGAGGAGCATCAGGCCGACTGATCGGCTGGTAGCGCCTCCTACTTCACGTACCTGCTTGGTTCGGTGATGGCCGCGTTGATCGCCGAGGCGGCGGCGGTGGCCGGGGAGCAGAGATAAACCTCGGTGTTTGATTCTTCACCCAGTTTCATAAATCGTGCCCCGGCAGTGGCGAGGGTGCGTTGACCGGAGGGGAAGAGCTCGGAGTCGGGACGGAACTGATCGGCACAACCGGGGTTGGCGATAATCGCTCCGGCCTCCACCAACACGCGAATCAAACCTTTTTTGAGCGCTTCAAGCTGAACGGTCCGTGATGCCGGAATGATAATCAGGCGGCAGTCGGGGTGAACTTTGCGGCCTTTGAGAATGTCGGCGGCCACGCGAAGGTCGGCGAACCGTCCGCTGGTACAGGTCCCCAGAATGATCTGCTCAACGGCAACACCTTCCAACTCGGCGGCGGCTTTGACGCTGGTGATCGAACCGGGGCAGGCAACCTGCGGGACGAGCTGGTCGATATTGATCTTGTACAAGTTTTCATAGACGGCATCTTTGTCGCTGACGACCGGAAAATACTCCTGCATCGTTCGACCGGTGAGGAAGCGTCGGGTGATTGAATCAAAAGGTGTGATGGTGGTTCGGGCGCCGGTGTC
>DAOWIM010000156.1 GCA_030640905.1 bacterium | reverse complement strand
ATGACGATGACTTTGACTCCGGAGACTTCAAGGTTGGTGAAGCGATTGCCGCTATGGGGTTTGGTGATACTCCAGTCGGAGGGCACCACGCTCCCGCCCCGATACCGAATACAACCCTCATTCTCAACGATGAGCTAAAGCTCTCCGAAGAAGAGGAGCAGACAATCGTCGAGCTGGCTCTGGCCGATGCTGAATTTGAACCATACGAATCAACACTTGGATTACTCAAGGAGATGTTGCTGCAGGAAAATGAGATGCAGCCTTTCTACGAAACTGTCACCATCTGCGAAAAAGTGCTGACTGATTTTGTGCTGGCCGGTCGACTCATTGAGAGCGGCCAGATTCTGCGATACTTAACCAGGCTGGAAGACGATCTCCGCAAAAACAAACCACTCTGGGCCGAACGAATCAAGGAAGCACTGATCACCGCCGGGAGCCGCGACCGCCTGAAAGTACTAACCAAATCGCTCAACGATCATCCCAACACCGGCGCGGCGGATCTCAATCGTTATCTTAAGAATTTTGGCTGGGAAGCTCTGGCCGGTCTGACCGACCTGCTCGGTGAACTCCAACACGAAACGCACCGGCAAACGTTGTGTAATTTTCTGGCCCGAAATGGCAAGAACAATATCAATCTTGTCTCCAAGGGAATTCAGGATAAGCGACCCGAAGTCGTCTGCAATTCAATTGTAATCATGGCTCAGATTGGCGATGATCGCGCTTTCTCTCATCTTGCCGGCCTGCTGGACCATGAGAATCGTAGCGTCCGGCTCAAATTGGTTGAAGAACTGAAAAACTGCGAGGACGATCAGGCCCTGGAACTTCTGGCGCGGGCGGTCAAAGATAGCGAAAAAGACATTCGTGCAGAAGCCGTCAACTCGATTGTCGCCCGGCGCGGACGTCCAGCCTTTGCCGCTATCACCACCGTGCTGAACCAGGATAGTTTCGGCGATCTCGAGGATGACGATCAGCTTGGTCTGCTAAAGGCTTTCTCGATACTCGGTGGTGATGCAGCCGTGCCGTATCTGGCGAAGTTGATTTTGAAGCCGAACCCATTTCGTAATCGAACTCTGGCCTTTTTCCGGTTTGCCGCATTCGAAGCCCTCAGTCATAATCGCAGCGAGAAGGGTGAAAAGTTGCTGGTGAAGTTTAGCGGCAACTGGCGTCCCAACATCAGGCGACAGGCGATACAAGCGATGCATCGTCGCCGCGAACTTATCTACGGAGGAGAATGATGCCAACCCAGGTCTCAGATTCCGCTATTCGCATTCTCGCCGGACGAGAAGAAGAGAAACTGCTTAGCACGTTCTTCGTGCTGTATAAGAACGCACGTATCGTCGAAGGCAACAACCCGACTTTCCAGAGTCAACTCTCCGGGTTCTTTTCCCTGCTAACTTCGTTGTCAAAGGAAGTCGGCGACATTAGTCTCAAGGCCTGTGGTGGTCGCTATTTCATCAACGAAAAACTGGTTCGGTTCGACGATAAAGGTCTCTCCGGTGCGGCCAGAATAATCGAAGAATGGACAAGTCTCGGCCTCGGTGGCGTTCAGTTCGCCGAGCGCATTTCAGAGGAAGACGTAAAACAGTTTGTCCTGTTCATGTCCAAAGTGAAACCAAATTCCGAGAACCTTGACTCCCTCTCCGACCATCTCCAAAAACATCAACTCTCCGGCATCAAGCTGCTGTCGGTCAAAGAAGTTGAAGCGGAACGTCCGGAGATTCCCGCCGAGGTGCGCCAACGATTCAGAGTCGCGGCCCGAACCACATTTTTTAAGGCAATGGTCGTCGTCGAGGAGGTCATGGTCAACACGTTGCTTGAACGCGACGTCAACATCTCCAAGACCAAACGCGTTGTGCACTCCCTGATCGATCATATCACCCGCGACGAATCATCGCTGATCGAGTTGAGCGCCATCAAGGATCATGACGACTACACCTACGCCCACTCTACCAACGTCTGCGTCTATGCTCTAACTCTCGGGATTCGACTGGGACTGGATCGCGCCCGCCTTTCGCAACTTGGGTTCGCCGCTTTGTTTCACGATGTCGGCAAGGTGAAGCTTCCCGCGGACTTGATTAAGAAACCGGAGGCCTACGACGAAAACGACTGGATCCAGATGCAGTTGCATCCGATCCTCGGTGCAAAGACGATTTTACGCAACATGAAACACGACTCCCACTCCGCCCGAGCCGCCCGAGCTGCCTTTGAGCATCACATCAACGCCGACCTGACCGGATATCCGATGCTCCGCGACAAAAGCCGAGCCACCAACCTGTTTTCGCAAGTCATATCGATTGTTGATACTTTTGATGCTCTCTCGTCGGGCCGGGTCTATATTAAGAAAGCTATTTCACCTGACAAGGTCCTGGCGAAAATGCACTACCAGATGAATCAGAAATTCGACCCCTTCCTGTTGAAGATTTTCAACAACATCATCGGCATATACCCGCCGGGATCACTGGTTTTTCTGACAACCGATGAGATTGCACTGGTGCTAACCAATAACGATGTTGAAAAAGATTGCCCCTGTGTCAAGATCGTTGGTAACCGCGACGGACTACTAAAGGACGCAGCTTGGGCTGACCTGTCTCAACCGGGTGAAAAACACCGCAAGATTGTGCGGCTGGTAGATCCCTCCCGCTATGGGCTGGACGCCAAAGACTTCATTCTCGACAGCTAAAAAGAATACGACAGCGTCGCTGTCATCGTGCCCGATTGTTCCGGACGGAAGGATAGGTCCACCCCTTCGGCCGCAGGAAAACCTGAGAGGTGCGCATCGACATACGCATCAAACATCGACAAAAACGTGATAATCACCGCATACCAGGTGAATTTGTTTCGTTCATCGCGACGATCCAAATAGAGTGAATAGTAGTTCCTGGCATCGTCGATATTGTCCGCCGCATCCCACTTACTCCGAAAATCTGATGCCTGACCACCGTAATGAATTGCCGAACCAATAAACCAAACATCAAGTCCGAACAAAATGACCGCCTTGAGATGGCGACGATTGCCCCACTGTCCCCACCCCGGTATAAGCATCGACTTGAACAACGCCCGAGTCGGCGGCTGATACATTCGCTTTTCATAGTTATCTGCATTGGTAACCGGTGAGATGTCGTCAAAAATCCTGGTGCCCTCAAAGAGCACCGTATCGGCGACATCATTTGTGTCGACCGGCTCGTTTTCAGCGTGGGTTATGCTGGTGGAGACCAGAAAAGCAATGAGTATCAATAGCAATCGCATAAGCGACCTAACAGTATACTTTGAGTTTCTTTTCGTGCACCTTGACTTCCACGACGTTGACTGGAAGAGGTATCAGTTCGCCGTCAATAAAAAGCGTCTGACCCTTGACTGGCTGGAAGCTGATTACTGATCCCCTGAACTGACGGAGCTTGTTGCCATACAATTGCTCCCCCTTGAAAACCTGTCGCGTGAATTCCGAGAAGTCTTTTTCACCGGAATCAACATCAAAGACGACCTCAGCCTTGCCATCGTCTGAAATCGATGCAGGACTGAAGTTCAGCCCCAGGGTATACCGAAGAAGATTGACCTGCACCATGCGAGGTTGCAATTCAAATCTGAACGAATCAACCCTGATAGTCTGACTCGCCATGTTGGCTGCCGCGCCAGCTTCGCCACCCAGCTTTTTCCAGCCAGGACCAAACCGTGGCAGGCTTCTTCCCTCCAGCCGCGCCATCAGTTCCGGTACAAAGCCGACCCCAAGCGAGCCAACAATAAACTGACCCAGAGCGGTCGCCGTATCGATTCGGGCGTATGCCTTGCCGAGGATCGTCTTGATGGCACTTGTTATGTCAATAGGATCAATCACGGAACGAGCGATACTATTGTAACGGCCCATGGGGAGCACCCCAATCGGCATGTCGGCCTCAGCGGCAGACCTTGCAACCAGATTGAATGTTCCGTCTCCACCGCAGGCAATCAGCGCCGTGACTTTTCCACGGGTCGCCGTCTGGAACATCGTTGATCGCTTGTCGCGTTTCAGGCGGGCAGCAACCTGAGCCATTTCTATCAGGTCGGTCGCATTGCGGGTTTCTATCACCGTGTACGCGCCTCCGGTGGACCGAATAGCGCCAACCAACTGTTTGACCAACCGCTGCGAGTAATTGGTAGCTTTCGGATTTATCAGCAGACAGAAGTGTGGCCGCTTGATACGCTGGTGTCGTTTCCTCATAGTGCTCGGAGTATAGCGAAATCGGACCCAAAAAACTATCTAAAAGACTCAAGGGATATCTCCGGCTGGGAACCTCAGCCACGTTCAGCCGGATTCAGATTGACCGATAAAGTCAGCGGAGACTTGACTTGACGGAGCTTTATCCGTTTTATTGACGATCGCTATGATTCTGTCCCTGATTAAACTTGCCCGACCGGCCCAATGGCTGAAAAACGGCGTTGTCCTGGCTGCCTTGATTTTTGGCAGCGATATCGCCAATCTTCAGCATGTCACAATTTCGATATTGGCCGTAGGCGTCTTCTGCCTGCTTTCATCGGCCATCTATTCACTTAACGATCTGGTTGATCGTGAGAAGGATCAGCAACATCCGGTAAAACGAAATCGTCCGCTGGCCTCGGGAAAAATCTCAACCGGTACCGCTGCCGGAATGATTGTCGCTCTATCGGTTGTTGGTCTGGCCGCAGCCTGGAAAATCAATTTTCAGTTCTTCATCGTTGCCGCTGCTTTTATGGCTCTCAATTTTACCTATAGCCTGAAACTGAAGAATCTGGTGATTGTCGATGTGATGTGCATTGCCATCGGTTTTACCATGAGAGCCTATGCCGGAGCGGTAGCGATTGATGTCCCCGCTTCCAAGTGGCTAATGATCAACGCCCTGCTGCTGGCTCTGTTCCTCGGTTTCGGAAAACGTCGCCATGAGCTGGTAATGCTTGAAGAGGGTGCCACGGCGCATCGTCAAAGCCTGGAACGGTACTCGCCATACTTGTTGGATCAGTTGATTGGTGTGGTGACCGCTGCGGTGGTCGTGATGTACATGCTTTACACATTCTCAACCGAGGTGTCCACAAAACTCGGTACCGAGAATCTATTTCTGACCATCCCCTTTGTCGTCTATGGTATCTTCCGTTATCTCTACCTAATCCACAAGGAAGAGAAAGGCGGATCACCGACTCGGACGATGATCGAAGACACCCCGCTTTTGGTCACTATCATTTTGTGGCTGGTAACTGTTCTGATTATTCTCTATTAGAACGGCGTCGTACAGAACGGCTAAATCGTTATTGTGAGGCGTGCCTTGTAGTGGGCGACAGACCTCCCGGTTGTTCTGTGTCAAGATATAGTTTCCTCATCTACCCCTGATCAAATCAGACAAGTAGGTCAGGAGCCCATATGCGCTAACTTAAGGCTTGTATCTATGTTGTGTATGTTTTATGCTTAGGCATGGATACAACTACCTGTTTTACAGACGAGGAT
>DAOWIM010000059.1 GCA_030640905.1 bacterium | reverse complement strand
CCGCCATGATCGGCCAGGAAGAGCGACGATGGATTGGCAACTTCGACAAGACCTTGCGGCATCATCTCAAAAATTCCGACCTCCGTAATTGGACCGTAGCGGTTTTTGGTTGGACGAAGCATCCGATAGAGATGAGTACGGTCGCCTTCAAAATAAACGACCGTATCAACCATGTGCTCCAGCACTTTCGGACCGGCCACCATCCCATCTTTGGTAATGTGCCCAACGAGGAACAACGCAATGTCGTTTGCCTTGGCGAGGCTGATCAGACGTCCGGCGCTCTCCCGCACCTGAGCTACCGTACCGGGGGGCGAATCAAACTGCGATGACGCTACCGTCTGGATTGAATCAACGAGTACAACGCGAAAATCGTTCTTACCGACCAACTCGATGATTTCCTCAAGCGAAGTCGTATTGACAACCGTTACTTTGGTACCGACAATCTGCAGTCGCTCCGCACGCTGTTTGATCTGCGGGAGTGATTCTTCGCCGGTAACGTAGAGAACCGGAAGATTCTCCCGGCTATACGCCTCGGCCAACTGCAACAGGAGAGTCGATTTGCCTATCCCCGGTTCGCCACCAAGAAGCACAGCCGTACCCGGCAACAACTGGCCACCAAGGACGCGATCAAATTCGTTGATCCCGGAACGAAAACCTGACCTGCCAATCGGCTCAATCTCGGGGATCGTTTTTTTCTCTGCTGATGCTGCCCGTGTAGTTTCCGAACGACGCGCCGGGACGTTCTCTTCGATCAAACAGTTCCATTGGTTACACTCGCGACACTGCCCCTGCCAACGCGGATGTTCCGCGCCACACTGCGAGCAAAAAAAGGCTGTTTTGTTTTTCCTGCCAAGCGCCATCACCGCACCTGAACCGGCCCGATTGAACTACCTTCGATGAATTGCCGCACGACCGGATTCGTTGTGTTCTTGATCTCGTCGGGGGAACCATCGATCTCAACCTTCCCCTGATAAAGCATGATAATCCGACTTGCAATCTTGAACGCCGATTTCATATCGTGGGTTACGGCTATCGACGTTACGTTCAGCTTCTGGTTAAGTTCAACAATCATATTATCAATCAGATCAGCGGTGATCGGATCAAGCCCGGTAGTTGGTTCGTCATAGAGAAGAACCTCCGGATTGTTGGCAATGGCACGCGCCAGACCAACCCGTTTCCTCATGCCACCCGATAGTTGCGAAGGCATCTTATCCAGAACATCTCCCAGACCAACCATGTCGAGCTTTTCCCTGACGGTTCGTTCAATCGTCGCATCGTCCAGATGCTCCGTCTCTTTGAGACCAAGACCGACATTCTCGGCAACTGTGAGCGAATCAAAGAGAGCCGATGACTGAAACAACATACCGACGCGACTTCGATGTTTCACCAGGGCCCGACCGTGCAAAGCGATTACGTCTTCGCCCTCGACCAACACCTGCCCGCTGTCGGGTTCCAGTAGCTGGATCAGGTGTTTCAGCAGAACCGATTTCCCGCACCCGGACTGCCCGATAATCGCAACCGATTCGCCTTTGTTGATATCGAAACTTACACCGCTGAGGACCTCCTGAGCGCCAAAGCCTTTGAATAGATCACGTATGCTGATAAATGCGTCGGCCATAGTTATACCCGGAACAAAATTACGGCGAATAAGAAGTTGAAGATCAAAATCAACACCGATGAAATTACGACCGATGTTGTCGTCGCCTTACCAACACCCTGGGCGCCACCGCTGGCGGCAAACCCCTCATAACATCCGACCAACCCGATAGACAGACCAAACACCGCCGCCTTTATCAGGCCGTTGACGAAATCTTCAAGTTGAAAGGAATCCTTGAAACCGTTGAGGAACGTTTCGCTTGAGACGTCAACACCAATCACCGAAACAATCAATCCACCCATGATGGCAATGAAATTTGCAAAGACGACCAGAAACGGCACCATGAATACGCAGGCGATTATCCGCGGCATGGCCAGATAGCGAATCGGATTGATACCCATTGATTCCAGCGCATCAATCTGCTCGGTGACTTTCATTGTGCCGAGTTCGGCAGCCACACCCGCTCCCACACGTCCGGCAAAAACAATCGCCGAGAGCACCGGCGCCAGTTCGATCACCACCGCCTTACCTACCGCGTGACCAAGAAGTCGCAGCGGCGCCCCGATAAATTTGAACTGATACGCCGCCTGCCATGCGGAAACCGCACCGACGAATATCGAGATAATTACGATCAGCGGTAGAGATTTCACACCCAGCACATAGAATTGCTCAAGGATCAGGCCAACCGACTTGTGGGCCTGTTTCAACGAGACAATAAAACGGCCCAACAGCACAAAAAGACCGCCGGTAATGCGAACGAAATTCACGCCTCGGCGGCCGATTGTCTCAAGACCAAACTGCATCAATTATCCTAAAATGGCGGGTCCCCGCCCTCAACCCCCTGGGCATCGGCCGGCAGTTCGTAGTGTGTCGTCTCTCTGTTTTCAAAACGAGTGTAATCTTTCAGGAAGGTCAATACCGATGTTCCGGTGGGGCCATTTCGCTGCTTGGCAATGATAACCTCGGCCAAACCAATCTTTTCCTGGTTCTTGACATCCATCCGGTCCTCTTTCGTGAAATAGAATTCGGGTCGGTAAAGGAACATAACAACATCAGCGTCCTGCTCAATAGCGCCCGACTCCCTCAGGTCGGATAGCTGTGGTCGTTTTTCTCCGCCGCGTTGCTCAACCATGCGCGATAGCTGAGAAATCGCAATCACCGGGATGTCCAATTCCTTGGCCAGCGCCTTGAGATTTCGTGACACCAGAGCAATCTCCTGCTGCCGATTCTCAGAACGTGCCGGAGAGTGCATCAATTGTATATAGTCAACGATAATCAGACCAACGTCTTGGGTTGATTTCAACCGTCGTGCCTTTGCTCGCAACTCCAGCGGTGAGAGCGTGGGCGAATCATCGATGAATATGCGCGCCTCCGAGAGAGCGCCACCACAGACACCAAATCTCTGCCACTCCTCGTTGGACAGCTTCCCGGCGCGAATCTTCTGCTGACCCAACCTCGCGCGGCTACTGAGCAGCCTGAGAGTGAGGGCGTGGTCGGACATCTCAATTGAAAAAATCCCGACCCCCACACCGGGTCCGCGTTCCGTGCGCGAAACATTTTCGGCGATATTAAGAGCAAACGCTGTCTTGCCCATCGAAGGACGCCCGGCAATGACAATCAGATCGCTAGGTTGCAGCCCGTTTGTCATTTCATCCAGTTGCGTGTAGCCTGTCTGCAAACCGGCACCGCCACCGGTACTCGCGTATTCCTCCACCTGCTTAATCAGAGGGCCAACCAGTTCCCCAACAGGTACAAAGCCCTTCCGAAGCCGAAACTCCGAAATCTTGAAGATATTTGACTCGGCGACATCAAGCAGTTCCCCGACGTCACCCTCCTGCGAGTAACAACTACTGACGATCTCATTGGACGTATTG
>DAOWIM010000072.1 GCA_030640905.1 bacterium | reverse complement strand
TTTAACTCGCTTATTATCAGCCAATTACGGAGGTTTCCAAGTTTCGGGAAGCGGAGATGAGGTTGATGTGGTTTATGCTGTAGTTCTGGCCGGTGGTAAAGGCGAACGGTTCTGGCCGTTGTCGCGCATCAGTCACCCCAAGCAGTTTCTCAAATTGACATCTGATCGTACCATGTTGGAGGAAACGATTGATCGAATCCTCCCGCTGATTCCAATAGAACAAGTTCGGATCGTTACCGGTCAGTCGATGCGTGACTTCATTTTCGACAACATAGACTACCTAAGCGAAGTCCATCTGCTGGGCGAGCCGGTCGGACGAAACACTTGTACCGCCATCGGCCTTGCGGCCGTACATCTGCAAAAGACTGATCCTGATGCTGTCATGGTGGTGCTCTCGGCTGATCATATAATTCGACCGGCGGAGCGACTTCTCGAAATCCTTCGTACAGGTATCAGTATCGCTTCGGAAAGTGATTCTCTGATTACGATCGGGATAGTACCAACTCGCCCGGAAACGGGATACGGCTATATCAAAACTGGCGAGCCGTATGAAGCCTGTGATGACGGAAATGTGTTCAATGTATTGGCCTTTACCGAAAAGCCCAAGGCGGTGGTTGCCAATCAATACTACTACAGTGGGAATTACCTCTGGAACAGTGGCATGTTCCTCTGGTCGGTCCGGTCAATCCTGACGGCGATCAGCAAGTGTCAACCGGAACTGGGGCAATTATTCGAGAAGTATAGCGAGTCAATCGGTACTGACCATGAGCTTGAGGCTCGCCGGCAACTCTATGAAGATGCCGCACCGATCTCCATTGACGTTGCGGTTCTGGAAAATGCGAAAAATGTTCTAACAATGAAGGCCGACATTGTGTGGGACGATATCGGCGGGTGGAACGCCCTGTCGCGTTATCGTGAGGTGGATCAGGACAACAACGTTCTCATTGGCGACGCTCTGACCATTGATACTTATGAAACAACTGTGTATAACAACAGCGACGGTTTGGTAGCCTGTCTTGGTGTGGCCGACCTGGTTGTTGTTCGATGCGGCGATGTCGTCCTTGTTGCTCACAAGACCAAAGTAGATGAATTAAAAAAGGTTATCACCAAACTCGGGGAAGATGAAAAAACACGTAACTACTTATAGCCTTATTGCGTGCGTACTGACGTTGATTTTGTCAAGCGGCTGTCAGCAATCAAAGCGCGCTATCGGTGAGGAGTCGACTACAGGCGAGGAATCGGTGACGGCGCAGGAACGTTTCGATCCTCTCGATCTTCCGATTGACCAGAAAGTAGTCCCGAAAGAACATCCGCATTCGGGTGCAATCTCCGGGAAAGTCGTGTTTGTCGAAACCGATACGACCGCAGGTGATGAGTCGTCCGATAGTCTGTCGATTGTTGATGTCCCCGATCAAATAGACTCGGTATACAACCAGGCCTATCGAATCCAGTTGCTCACGACCAAAGTGTTTGGTGAATCGCGAAAAGCCCGAGAGGTTGCCGAAGAAATTTTTGATCGACCGGTTGTGGTTGACTACGAGGTGCCGTATTTTAAAGTGCGGGCCGGCAACTTTGCTGATCGTGACGAGGCTGAAGAATATGCCCTCAGGGCCAAGGCGGCCGGTTATACTAATGCGTGGGTTGTAATGGTCAGTCTCAACGTTAAGAAAACAACGCCTCTATACGAGGACGACCTTCCGTTTATTGAACTTGAAGATAGTATCTTTTATGACAAAGACATCCAGTCTGATGACGAGAGTTCAGACCCTCAGGGTTGATCCGACTAGCCCCCCCGACGAAGTTGTTGACCGGGCGGTATCGATCCTGCGAGAGGGTGGTCTGGTAGTTGCGCCCACTGAGACCCGCTATGGTTTGCTGGCGCGTGCTGATCGTACCGATGTTCTCAACAAACTGCTTGAGACCAAACGACGCACACCGGATCGAGCTATCTCCGTATTTCTGCCAACGGTTGCCGATATTAATTCGTACGCCGTGATGACTCCAATCGCAACAAAGCTGGCAGCATCTTTTCTTCCCGGCCCTCTCACTTTGGTGCTGGATGCTACCGGTCCGGAACAACCGCCACTGGTAGTCAATGGGAAGATCGGTATACGGGTATCCTCGGCAACGATTGTGAATTTGATTGTCACGAAACTGGGCCTTCCCGTATCGGCAACCTCGGCCAACCTCAGCGGAGAGGGTGGTGCCGATTCAATCGACGGTATCATTGATTCACTGGCCGACGAGATAGACCTTTGTATCGATTGTGGACCATTGAAAGGCGAACCTTCAACCGTAGTCGATGCCAGCGGAGTGGTGCCTCAAATTCTGCGGTCGGGTTCGATTACCGAAACTGAAATCATGGTTGTCGTAACCGGGAGCGCCAAATGAGCGACAAGTTTGTGATCATGTTCGTTTGTACCGGCAATACGTGTCGTTCTCCTATGGCCGAAGCGGCCCTGCGAATGCTTCTTGAAAAAGAGCGACCGGGGATAACCGAAGTGATCTCTTCGGGAATCGCCGGTGCAATTGGATTTCCGGCAACGAAGTTTGCCGCCGAGGCGGCCAGGATTTGGGACTGTGATCTTTCGGACCATGAATCTCAGCCATTGACCGAGGAGTTAATAGATCAATCCGATCTTATCCTTGCCCTGGCACCGACGCATCATGTGGCGACCGTTCAAATGAAGCCGGAAGCTACGCCCCGAACGTTCCTGTTCAAGAATTTTCCAGACGCACGACCCGATGGCGAAGCGGTAGAGGACCCTATCGGTCAGCCGCTCGATATGTACAACCGGACTTTTCTGGAAATTGGCGAATACTTGGGCAAATTCCTGCCTGAGATTGTAAAAAGAATTGATGAGAAAACCAATGCCGGATAAAAATCTTTTCCAGAAGTTCCTGCTGAGCATAGTTGTAGGCGTCGGGTTGCTGCCGATATTCTATTTCGTTTCAGTTGAGGTCGGGATTGCTGAGGCGGCATTGACGGCTGAGACCGAGATGGCTGATGCCGACGGTGTCATTGGCCGGTATGTCGAGAACGTCGCTTTCGGAATCGAGGAGAAACTGTCGTTCGACATCAACTATGGCTTTATCAATGCCGGCACGGCTACTCTGGAAGTAGCCAATTTGGTTGAGTATGAAAACCGGCCGTGCTATCAAATCGTCTCACGCGCCAATTCGAACAGTTTCTTTTCAACCTTCTATAAAGTGGATGATCGAGTTGAATCGCTGATGGATGCTATCGGCATGTTCAGTTGGAGATTTGAGAAAAAGCTGAGTGAGGGTAGTTATCGCTCGCATCGGATATACACTTTTGATCAGCGAAATCAGGTCGTACATTATAAGAGCGACACCATTTCCGTGGCTGAGTATGTGCAGGATGCGCTCTCGGTTCTCTACTATGTCCGCACTCAGGACCTGAAAGTTGGCGATACGGTCTACGTGGATAATTTCACCGATGGCAAGCACTACCCCCTGAAAGTTGTTGTTCACAAGCGAGAGACCATGACGGTGGAGGCTGGTACTTTTGATTGTCTGTTGGTGGAACCGATGACGCGGTCGGTGGGACTGTTCAAGCAGTCGGGGAAGCTAAAGGTGTGGGTTACCGATGATCGTCTGAAGATGCCTGTCCTTATGAAATCGAAGGTTGTAGTCGGTTCAATCTCTGCGGAGCTCACCGACTATCAACTGGGGGAATTGGAAGCTTTCTAAAATGGTTGGCAAGAAAACCCCGGAAGCCGTCGATCTCAATCGGGTTCGGCGATACTCTCGAAAAAAACGTTCCACCCGAACAAAAATCGGCCAGCTTGGCAAGCCGTTGAATCACTCCCAGGGAAACCAACTTTTTGATTCTCTGCCCGACTTCCTCAAGGCCCGAGACCTCAACGAGTTTATTGGCAGGGTTGTGGCGGCGCGGAAAAAGGATCGACCTTTTCATTTGCTCCTCGGTGCTCACACCATCAAGGTTGGGCTGACGCCGATAATCATTGACCTGATGAAGCGCGACATTGTGACCGGCCTCTCGCTGAATTCAGCGGGGCTGATACATGAACTCGAACTGGCTTTTGACGGTGAGACTTCCGAGGATGTTCAGGCGGGATTGAGTGATGGTTCTTTTGGGATGGTGATAGAAACGGCCCAGCTATTTGCTTCGGTGTGTACTCTTGCCGGAGAGAAAGGTCTGGGTCTGGGCAAGGCGGGGGGAGTTTTTATCAATAAGAAAAAGGCTCGCTATGGTCGTCACTCTTTGCTGGCTGCAGCTGAGAAATTGGGGTTACCGGTGACGGTGCATCTGGCGGTCGGGACTGACACTATTGCCCAGCATCCGGAATTTGAGGCTGGTGTTGCAGCGGAGGCATCGCATCTTGATTTTCGCATCCTCGCGGCTATCTGCTCGCAGATCGATTCAGGTGGAGCGGTGGCTAATATTGGTTCGGCTGTTATCCTGCCGGAGGTTTTTCTCAAAGCCCTGACTGTCGCCCGTAACCTGAGTCACCGGAAAAGCCGATTGACAACGGCCAATTTTGATATGATTATGCATTACCGCCCGATGGTCAATGTTGTGACGCGGCCGACTTTAAATGCCGGTCAAGGGTACAATTTTATCGGCCATCACGAGATAATGTTCCCTCTACTTGCCTGGGGACTAAAACGCGCATGGAAAAAACAACGTTGATACGGAGAGAATATGGCCAAGCTGGTTGAATGTGTTCCCAATTTTTCGGAGGGTCGTCGTCCGGAGGTAATCGATGCTATCTGCAGTGCTATCACTTCGGTTGAGGGTGTGGTGCTGTTGGACAAGGAGATGGATCAGGATCATAACCGCGCTGTTGTTACATTTGTCTGTCATCCGGCCAATGCGGTTGAGGCGGCATTTCGTGGCTATCAGAAGGCTGCCGAACTGATCGACATGACCACTCATCAGGGTGAACATCCCCGCATGGGCGCTTGCGACGTTTGCCCGTTTATTCCGATTTCCGAAGTGACGATAGAGGATGCCATCGAGTTGGCCAACAAGCTGGGGCGTCGGGTTGGTGATGAGCTACAGATTCCGGTGTTCCTTTACGAAGATGCTCGTACCAAGTCAAGCCGCAAGAATCTTGCCAAGGTGCGGCAGGGAGAGTACGAGGGAATGCGCGATTCGATTGAAAACGATCCGGCGCGCAAGCCTGACTACGGTCCGGCGAAGATGAATCTCAAGGCTGGTTGCACAGCTATCGGGGTACGTTTCCCGCTGGTGGCTTTCAATGTCTATCTTGGTACCAACCAGAAATGGGTTGCCGATCGTGTTGCCGATGCCGTCCGTAGCCTGAAAGGTGGTTACCGTTTTGTTAAGGCGCTCGGGTTTGAAATCAAGGAGCGCAATCAGGTTCAGATATCGATGAACCTGGTCAACTATACCAAGACACCTGTTTTCCGCGTATTTGAAACGATCAAATCGGAAGCTGCCCGGTACGGTGTGAATGTTACTTCCTCTGAAATAATCGGTCTTCTTCCCAACGATGCTATTCTTGATGTTGCCGATTTTTATCTACGTCTGGAAAACTTTTCCAAAGCTCAGGTGCTCGAAGAGAAACTCAAAGAGGCCGGCGCTCAGATTGGGGGAGAGGTTGAATCGTTCTATGATTCGGTGGCGTCGTCATCCCCGGCTCCCGGTGGTGGCTCGGTAGCGGCGGCGGCGGGAGCTCTTTCGGCGGCGTTGGCTGCGATGGTTGCCCGTTTGACAGTGAGCAAAAAGCAGTATGCGGCGGTCAAGGATGAGTTGTCCACGGTGCGTGATTCAGCCGATGGTCTCAAGGACGAACTGGTCGAATTAGTGACGACCGATGAAGAAGCTTTTAACAAAGTAATGGAAGCATTCAAGCTGCCAAAGAGTACCGATGAAGAGTCGGTGGCCAGAGACAAAGCGATCGAGGATGCCAACAAAGAGGCAGCTACTGTTCCGCTGACCGTCATGAAAAAATCGCTTGAGGCTCTCAAAGCGGCTCTGCCTGTTGCTGAGAAAGGCAATAAAAACTCGATTACCGATGCGGGTGTAGCGGGCCTGATGGGTATGGCGGCGATTGAGGGTGCCGGCTATAATGTCCGGATCAATTTACAGGGAATCGAAGACAAGGCGTTTGTTAAGGCCACCAACGAGGAAGCTGCTGCTATTACCAAAGAAGGTGAAGAAGTGGCGACTAAGATTCGACAACGGGTCGAAAGCCTACTCTAAATGGCCGCCTATGTGGATTTGCATTTGCACACCTCCTGCTCCGATGGTGTTTGTACTCCGGCTGAAGTGCTGGAAGAAGTGCGCTACAGGAAGCTTGCGGCTTTTGCGATAACGGACCACGACAGTTTTGAAGGCTACAGAGTTGCCCGGGAACTGGTGTCTGATAGTGACCCGGAACTTATCTCCGGGGTTGAGTTGTCCGTGTCTGGTGAAGTGGCCGATGTTCACATTCTGGCCTACTTAGTTGACGTTGACAATCCGGAGATGAATCGAGCGATAAAGGATTTTCAAACAAATCGGAACCAACGCGGACATCAGATGGTTGAAAAGCTGAATGCGCTCGGGTTTGACATTACCTACGACGATGTACTTGAGTGTGCCGGCGATGCTGCCGTTGGTCGCCCCCATGTAGCCAAGGCTATGGAAAAAAAGAAGAACGTGAAAACATACGAAGAGGCCTTCGCCCGATTTCTCGGCACAGGTAAACCGGCGTACGTGCCTAAGGTGAATTTGGCGGCGGAGGAAGCTATTGCGATCATTCATGGTGCCGGTGGTGCCGCTATTCTGGCCCATCCAGTGATCGACGAGGCATACAAACTGATCGACAAACTGAAAGCGATGGGTCTCGATGGTGTCGAAGCGTGGCATCCGTCGCATCGGCAGGCTGACTGTGACAGATTCAAAAGCCAGGCCCAAGAGCAAGGGCTGTTAGTGACAGGCGGGTCGGATTTTCACGGCATCGTGGAACGTCACGGAATAGTCGGTTCTCAGAAAGTTCCGTACGATACAGTCGTACAATTGAAAAAGCACTGCCAAGAGAAAAGGAATCAATTTTGAAAAGCAAGCTTCTTATGATCGCCGTTGCGATCCTGATGATAACGGCTACCGTGCAGGCGGAACAACTCTCTCTGGAGAAGCAGCGGGAGATTATAGATGCTTTTCGGTATGTAACCGGACGCGGTGGTGACATTCAGTCACTGTCACTATCGGATGACATCTCCATTGATCGCAGTCGACCTCTCAAATGCGGGACACCCGCCATCACCGATTTTATTCTCAACTACCGCAATTTTGATAAGGACCTGCTCGCAAGTTTTGCACTTGATACGACTCTTGACCGGCCCGACCTGCCCGACTCGCTAATGTCGCCATCGGGACTGTTCATGGTGCACTATGCAACGACTGGTTCGGATTCTGTTTATCAATCGAGCGTTGTCAACGGCAATGGCGTTCCGGTCTTTATTGTCAGCGTCGCCAATATCCTTGATTCCGTTTATTACTATTGTGTTGATACTCTTGGTTTCCCTGCACCGCCGAGTGACTGGTTCTATCCCAAGGGGGGAGGCCCGCAATTCGATGTCTATATCCGTGATCTGCAGGGATCGGTTTTTGGACAGACCTGGCTTGACTCAATGAGTTTCGAGGGACCCGGCTCCACGCGGGCGACCGCCTTCCTGGAGTTGGATAATGACTACCGGGAGATTTATATCTACAGCGACCGGCCACTCGACGCTGTCCGCGTAACGGCCGCGCACGAGTTTTTCCACGCCGTGCAGTTCGGGATCGATTATACGGAAGCCGAGGATTATGGTGAGGCTTTTAACCGTCGGTATTGGATGGAGATGTCGGCCGTGTGGATGGAAGAGGAGCAGTACGACCATATCAACGACTACTACTACTACCTGCCGTATTTCTACGACAAACCGTGGACTTCGATTCAGCAGTTTAACAGTTTTATTGATCTGCATCCGTACGGATCGGTCGTCTTTCCGATCTACCTGACCGAACGATTCGGGCGGGATATCATTCGAGAAATCTGGGAACGCTGCGATGAAACGATCGGTCCTGACTTTCTCCGTGTTACCGAGGCAGTTGTGGACTCGATTTCGGGCGGCGAAGAGACAATCACCGAGCTTTTTTCCGAGTTCGCTCTTTGGAACTGGTTTACCGGTGATCGGGCAACAGTCGCTCCAATTGGTGTGGGCTATTCCGAGAGAGCGTACTATCCGGCTTATCCCGATTCTATGACGACAATATTTACCTCCTACCCAAACCATCTGTTTGCTCAGAAACACTCCAAGAATCCACACCATCTTGGCGCCTACTATGTGCAATTTAAGGAGCTCTCAACGATCCAGTATGATACATCGTTCTGGGACTGTAACACCTACGGTTTCTTGTTGTGCAGCGATTCGACTGAGGTGCCGGACCCTGTCGCCGGTTACGACTTCTTTCACCTCGATACGACTTACTGGGAATGCAATTCGGGCATCTATCCAAACTGTACTGATTCTACCCTTGTCCCCGATCCTCTCAGCGGTTACGATTTTATTCATACCGATACAAGCTACTGGAATTGCAACGCCGGTACCGGTGAGATTTGCATAGATTCGACCGAGGTGGCCGACACTACTTTGGGATACGACATGCGAGCCATTGACTCGTTGTTCAAAGTTTACAACTGCTTCGACCTGACCTATGGGCAGAACTGGGGGTTCAACGTCATCACGCGTCCGGAACAGGCGCCAGATGTATATAGTGTTGGTCGGTACACGCTGCCGCCCGGGGGGGCGAGATGTGACTCGATTGGAATAATTGACCCACGTTTTTTCCGATCACTGACTTTTTCGTATACTCCGGCTTCTTCCAACCGTTTGAATTACAGCTCCGGTCTTCCGATTGATGTGGGTGTCCTAACCAACGAAAAGGGCGGGGTCGACTCATCGTATGTTGACTTGCCGGCGTCGGTTCTATTGCCATATCCGAATCCAGCCGTTGTTTCTGAGATGGATATCGATTCGGTTTTTTTCCGTTTTCAGGTTCCGACCGACTCGACCGGTTTTCCCGAGGATGCAGTGGTGGAAGCTGCCTACCTGATGGTTGATATCTTTACACTCGCGGGCGAACACGTTGTCGCTATTGCAACAAATGATGCCAATCCGGCTGAAGTCAACCCCGGTCACGGTGACATCGCATTTGGCTGGGATATGAAGAACCAGGCAGGCGCTGAGGTTGCCTCCGGTATCTATCTGGCCTATGCACGACTCTATTCGGCTGAGAAGAAGGGTTACCTGATGGCTGAAGACAAGGCGAAGTTCGTCATAATCCGATGACTGCACGGCTGCGCCTGATTACCCGAATAGCGCTGACAGCCGCTCTGATCTACGTACTCTCGTTGGCGGCAATGTGGCTGCCGAATGTCAACCCGATATTCTTCGTTGTGTTTGCCGCCGGTTATATGTGGGGCGGTAGCGCTGGCTTTATCGCCGGGGCTATTGGTATGGGACTCTGGAGCGGCCTGAACCCCTACGGTCCAGCCCTGTTGCCGATTATGCTAGCCCAGATGGTTGGGGCCGGAGCAAGTGGACCAATCGGCGCCCTGTACAATCGGATTGAACCGATCCTCACCCACTGGTTGGCTCGGGGTCTGTTGCTGGTGGTGTCGGCGTTGATTTGCACTATTGCTTTTCAAGTACCGGTGAGTGTTGCCGATGCCTGGATGTTTCAGCCGTTCTGGGAGCGACTTGTCACCGGTCTGGCCTGGGGCTTGCCGATCCTGATCTCCAACGCCATAATTTTCCCGTTGCTTTTTCGTGTCGTTCGATTTTTATATGAGCGAGAGAGGGCAAGGCAGTGAACTATCGTGCGGTCGTTTTAATTCTGTTCGTTTTTGTTTCGGGGGCAAGTTACGCCGATGAAACCGACTCTTTAGATACCCCATCGCCCCTCCCTATTGATACCAACACAGTAGCACAACCAGATAGTCTTACCGAGGCGGAGAAAGCGCTGGCCCGTTTCCAGGAGCGTCGTCAGCAGTTTGCATCGGAGAAAATCGAACTGTTGCCGCGCCTTTCGTTTGTTGACACCACTGCGGCTTATTTTCTCTCTTCACGATGGGATGTCAGTCCGCAGGTAGAGCGTTCTTTTTTCCATGACGCCGGGGACTATTTTCGTTCGAATCCATCGTTCTTTGTAACGGATCTTCAGCCAACACCAATGCGTAAGACGGTGGCCCCATTTGGTCTTGCCGGTGATCGCCTGAACCTGCTGGTCAACGGTCGGGCAACTGCACCGTTTGAACATATTCCCGAACCTGATGGCTTGATTGATCTCAACGATATTCCAACGGCGCTTGATGACCGGATGTATATCGTCGCCGGTCCAACCGGTATGCTCTTTGGGGGAGCGCATCCGTTTGCGTCGCTGGTGACGTTTCCCGATGAGCCATCCGATGATGGCCCATCAACGGCGATCTTTCATGACAAGGGTTCATACAACTACAACTTCACACGGGGGAGATACTCGCGCAGGTTTAAGAGCGGGCGCGAAATTGATATGCTGGTAAGTTATCGTAATACACTTGGTATGCTGACGCCTGGTCGTTCTGACGATGCTTATCACTATTATGGGGACATGTATTTTCCGCTCAGTCGATCGATTGGCCTGCGGACCGAGGGGCGGCTTTATGATCGTAACGGTTATTTTGTTGTCCAACCGGCCACAGGCAACGCTCCGGTCTACCGAAGCCGGATTGACCGCAGTTTGAATCTGAGCCTTGACCGCCACAACGAAGATCACACCAGTAGAACCGAGATTGGTTACAATCACTTGCGGCAGGGCAGCACAGTGTCAGGCGACTATGCTGCGTCATTCAACTATACGGGGAACGGTATGGCGGCTTCGCGGGAGTGGCTCTCGGGAGAGCGGATGCTAAAGGCTGAGGTTAGCGGTAACTATCTGTCATACGACAACGGGTATGGAGAATTCACTCGGTGGGAGATCGACGGCGCGATGAGTCTGGTGTCGATGGGGTCTGGTCTGCGACACGCGATCACGGCTGGAACCCGATATGTTCAGGAGTACCGCTTTCTTCCGCACGCTGCTGCTGTCATGATGATTGAACGGGAGAAGTTGCTGGTATCACTCTCGGTAGGTTACAGCGAAAAAGCGCCATCGCTGCATGAGCGTTACTTGCCCTACAAGCGGATCGATTTGTATAACATGGTCAATTCGCTCTATATTGAGGTTGGGCGGGAATTGCTGGTATCCGAAAAAAGACTGGTCGGAAATGCCGCAATTGAGCTTGGCTCCACCACCAACAATTTCAAAATAAATGCCACCGTCGGTCGCGTATGGGATGGTATCGATTGGCAGCATCGACATCTACCGGATAATGAGGGAACCTCTACTGTCTTTTCGCCGATCAACGACGATATCAGTTTTTTCGATTTGTCCGGAGGACCGCAGATATCAGTTGGTGATGCCCTGACCGTTCTGGCCGGTGGGGCCTACCACTATATAGATTACGAGAACCATCCCGAACGCGCCTATCAGCCGGAATTCCAGTTCTTCTCCGGTGGAGAATTGCATTTGTACTGGTCGCAGCGTCTCTTGCATCTCTACGCCTATGGCGAACTTGTCTACGCCGGCGCTCATACCGGGTACATGGGGGAGGCGCTCGGTGAAGTGGTGATGGCCAATGTCAAGTTGTCGTTCCGAATCAAGAACTTCCGTTTTCATTATGTCTTCCAGAATGCTTTAGGCAACGAATTCCACGTGCGGGAAGGAACCACCAACCCAGGGAGATACAACTACTATGGTATCACCTGGGATTTCTTCGACTAATCAGTCGCTTCAACTCCACTTGACTTTACGACCGCACCGGCCAATCTTTCGGCCATGTCTGATCTGATGTTGAGTCGTGAAGACGCCTACAAGCTGGTAGTTGCCAAGATTGGCGTCAACAATCTCCTCAAACACATTCTGGCGGTGGAGGCCGGGATGCGACGACTGGCCGAATATTTTGGTGAGGATGTCGAATACTGGGGACTGACAGGCCTGCTCCATAATCTCGACTACAACGAAACTCTCAAGAAACCGGAAAAGCACACCTATCTTGCCCGCGAGTGGTTGACCGAGTACGAGCTGCCCGAAGAAATGATGCGCGCCATCCATGCCCACCCCGGTCATGTCCCGTGCGAGTCACGATTTGAATGGGCGCTCTACGCCGTCGATCCAACCACTGGTTTTCTGGTGGCGTGTGCTCTGATGCATCCATCAAAAAAGCTGGCTGCGGTTGACGGTTCTTTTATGCTTCGCCGATTTGCAGAGAAACGTTTTGCCGCTGGCGCCACGCGGGAAAATATGGCCGCCTGCTCAAATCTTGGACTGGAGACAGAAGAGTTCCTGCTGCTTGTCCAGGAAGGAATGTTGCGCATCAGCGATCAGCTTGGCCTGTAGCAGGAAAGTGACTCTTGTACGATGTCTGCTGAGATGAATCTTCGATCAGAGGGCGGAGGAGGACGGTCGTTACTGCGCCGCGATCTTATCGGCTGGTCATTCTATGATTTTGCCAATACTATCTACTCGATGAACATCGTGTCGTTGTACCTCAAACGGTATATTGTCGAGGACTTGGGCAAGGACGACCGGTATTTTGACATCCCTTTTTCAATATCAATGCTGCTGGCTGCGCTATTACTCCCAGCTTTGGGAGCGATGTCTGATCATGCCACCCGCAAGAAGATATTCCTGTTTCTCTTTACCGTTACCTGTTGTCTGGCGACGGGGTTTATGGCGATCGTCCCACCGACCGCACTGGTAGCGCTTACGCTTCTCTTTATTATCGCCAATTTCTCCTATGAAGCCGGTCAACCATTTTATAATTCGCTGTTGTATTCAGTGGCTGATGGTCGCGAAGCCCGGTGGGTCTCCGGGGTGGGCGTTGCTCTGGGCTATGTCGGCTCGGTTGTCGGCATGCTCGTTGTCCTTCCCTTTGTGACCGGAGGGCTGTTTTCAATCGAAGTGCCGTTCATCGAAGCGGGCGGCAAAGTGGCGGCTTTTCTACCGAGTGCGGTGCTATTTATGTTCTTTGCGCTGCCGCTTTTTCTCTGGGTGCGTGAGAAACCGGTCGCACGCGTGGAGACAACCAGCTTCGTTGCCGCCTACCGCGAAGTCTGGGCCGGACTCCGGGAGACCAAGAAATATCCCGGAGTGCTCAGGTTCCTGATTGCCGATTACTTCTTTGAGGATGTCGTTACTACTGTAATCCTGAATATCGGACTGTACTGTTCTCTCGTGATTGGTTTCGGCGAAGCTGAGATCAACTACTTCCTGATTGTCTCGACTATCTCGGCAGTGATCGGATCATTTCTTATGGGCAAAATCGCCCGCCACTGGTCATTGAAGAAACTTCTCAACCTGATCGTCTGGGGTTGGGTAATTGTGCTGATCCTGTTCGTTGTTTTTGATAACCGGGTGGCTGTTTGGATACTTGGCCCGATTGTCGGTATTCTGATGGGTGGTCTGTGGACCACATCGCGACCACTGCTGGCCGAACTGGTTCCGCGCGCAGAATTGGGACGTTTCTTTGGAATATTCTCTCTCTCCGGTCGGGCTGCAGCGGTTGTCGGTCCCCTGATCTGGACCACAATTGTGTACTACCTATCCGCCCGAGAGGCCGAGCACGGAACCTCTGTCAATTTCTTCGGGATCGATACTATTCATCAGTTACCGTACAAGGCTGCTCTGTTGTCACTGGTCGTGATGCTGCTGG
>DAOWIM010000223.1 GCA_030640905.1 bacterium | reverse complement strand
GTCTGGAGAGTCAGCACAAAACCAGGGTTGCCATCGTCATCCTCGGTTCGGGCACCAATGCGTCCCGGCATTGCGCGCGCTAACTCTTTCCTGGCTGCAAAAAAACCCAGCAGTGGTCCACCATAGGAGAGCGGATTGCCCAGCGGCTGCCCCTCCCCCACGACCACATCGGCACCGTAGTCAGCGGGAGTTTTCAGTATCGCCTGCGCGATCGGATCAACCGTCATCACGAACTTGCCGCCAACCTTATGAATCAACTCAGCAGCGGTGTCCATCTCCTCCAGCAGACCAAAGAAATTTGGCTGGCCAAGCAGCAAACCGGCAGTCTTATCATCCAGAACATCTTCGAGACGATCAAAATCAGTCAACCCATCCACCATCGGAACGGTAACCATTTCCAACTCGCGTCCAGCGAGGTAGGTGCTGATGACTTCTCGATACAATGGGCTTACAGTCTCTGAAACAACAACACGGTCTCTCCGCATAACCCGGCAGGTTAGAGTCAGAGCCTCCGCTGCCGCACTGGCTCCGTCGTACATCGAAGCGTTGGCAACATCCATACCGGTCAGACGGCAGATATGTGTTTGAAATTCGTAGATTGCCTGGAGCGTTCCCTGAGCAACTTCGGGCTGGTACGGCGTATAGGCAGTAACAAATTCAGGGCGGTTCACCACCGCACCAACCGCAGCCGGAATAAAGTGATCGTACACTCCACCGCCGGCAAAGCAAACGAGTCCGGCAGTATTTTCCGAGGCCAGCGATACAACCTCGTTGAGCACTTCCATCTCGGAACCGGAAGGTATGGCGAGGGGATCGTTGAGTCGCAGTGCTGGGGGAATCGATGCTATCAGTTCGTCAAAACTTGATACGCCGATAGCCTTGAGCATCTGGAGGCGGTCATCATCGGTGTTTGGTATGTATGGCATTGTTGGTCCGTGGCCTGTGTCGTCAAGTGGCCGCCGAGGTCATCCCCCGACCAGTTCTCCATAGGCACGGGCATCAAGCAAATTGCCAAGTTCGGATGGATCAGCAATCTCAATCTTGATCATCCAGCCATCACCGTACGGATCGCGATTGATCGCCATCGGATCATCTTCCAACGCCGCATTGACCACTACAATCTTGCCTGAAATAGGCGCATAGATATCTGAAACAGCCTTTACTGCTTCGATTGTTCCAAAAGACTGGCCCTGGTCGAACTGGTCGCCTTCGGCGGGTAGCTCCATAAACACTATATCTCCCAGTTCACCCTGGGCCCAATCGGTAATTCCTATAGTCGCAACATTATCTTCAACCTTAAGCCACTCATGCTCCTTGGTGTATTTCAATTGCTCAGGGATACTCATCCATGCCTCCTGCGTTTGATGTCATACCTTCATTGTGTCTCTTCATCGGCCAGAGTTGTGACTGGTTCGTCCTTGGTCTCCTCAGCCGAACGCTTGAGAGTCACCACCGGTCTTGCATCCCTGGCAGTGTCTCGGAATCTGGTCTCCAGAAAGTCAATATCATAGTTCCCGGAAATGAAATCCGGGTGCCTCAGAATTTCCTTGTGGAACTCAATCGTCGTCGGCACTCCTTCAATGATAAACTCGTCCAGCGCGTTCTTCATTTTGCGAATAGCCAGATCACGAGTGCGTGCCCGCACGATCAGTTTGGCAATCATTGAATCGTAGTATGGCGGGATAACGTACGATGTATAGACTGCCCGATCCACCCGCACTCCCGGTCCATCCGGTACATGCAAACCGGTGATGGTGCCTGGCGTCGGTCTGAAATCTTTCTCGACATCCTCGGCGTTTATCCGGCACTCAATGGTCGCCCATTTCGGCTTGATGTCTTCCTGACGATACATGAGTTTTTCACCCATAGCGACCCGAATCTGATCCACAACCAGGTCAACTTCGTACGCTTCCTCGGTCACCGGATGCTCCACCTGGATACGCGTATTCATCTCCATAAAATAGTACTTGAGATCATCGGTTACCAGAAACTCCATCGTCCCAGCGCCGTGATAACCAACCTGACGGGCACCATCGACAGCCGCGCGACCCATCTCCTCCCGGAGCTGGTCGGTCATCAAAGGTGACGGGGTCTCTTCCAGCAGTTTCTGATGGCGTCGTTGCAACGAGCAATCACGCTCGCCAAAGTGGAAGTAGTTACCGTGCTTGTCGCCCATCAATTGAATCTCGACGTGATGCGGGTTGACGATCAGTTTTTCCAGATAGAGATCGGGATTGCCAAAGGCATTGCCTGCTTCACTGGCGGCCACATGGAACCCACGTTCAAGTTCAGCATCATCCCGACAGGCCCGCATTCCTTTTCCACCGCCGCCCACAACCGCCTTGAGAATGACGGGATATCCGATCTCATGGGCCATCTCAGCGGCTTCCTGAAAAGTCGGCACCGATCCTTCCGATCCGGGTATAGTCGGAACACCCGCCTTTTTCATCATGTCCTTGGCCATCACTTTGTCGCCAAGCTGACGAATCTGCTCTGGCGTCGGACCGATAAAGGTGATGTCGCACGACTGGCAGATCTCGGCAAAGTCGGCGTTTTCCGCCAGGAATCCGTACCCCGGATGAATAGCGCCGGCGTTGGTGATTTCGGCTGCTGCAATTATCTGTTTGGTGTCCAGATATGATTTCCCCGGCAGAGCCTCACCGATACAAATATCCTCGTCGGCAAACCGAACATGCAGAGCGTCACGGTCCGCCTCGGAATAAACAGCCACTGTCTTCAGGCCGATTTCGCGGCAGGCACGAATTACCCGAAGGGCAATTTCGCCACGGTTGGCTATAAGTACTTTTTCAAACATCTATCCCAAAAATCCTCAGTTGTAACTCGTCTGAAACTTTCGCAACTATCCCACCGAAAGCATCACAAAATATACACAAAATTGCCACATATTTCAACCCCAAAGACGAAACCACCGCCAGTATTTCGCCGCAGCCATGAGCCTTGAAAAATCCCCCCGAAAACAAAAAGGCCCCGGAATTGTCCAGGGCCCGAATCAGTTGGCGTCTTTGGGCTTAGTATTTCTGAAAATCACTGGAGCCATCTGTACGATCACCACCAGCTTCAGATGGTTCCTCTTCATCGCCCCAGCGATCAGAAGACCCGGTGATGCCTCTCAGCCGGAGATCGAAATCATCCGGGTTACTGGCGTGGGCCATGGCCTCTTCAAATGATATCATACCCTGCTTATACAGCTTCATAATCGACTGGTCAAATGTCTGCATACCGTATTGAATTCCGCCCTGCTCAAGCAGTTCGGTGATATCCGCCGTCTTCTCTGGATTGATAAGACACTCCCGAATGGCACCAGAGTTGATCATCACCTCCACAGCCGGAACCCGGCCCGGCATATCGGATCGAGGCAACAATCGCTGACACATGATCGCCTGAAGAGTGCCGCCCAGAAGCAGTCTAATCTGCTGATGCTGATGTGGCGGGAAGAAAGAGATGATCCTTGTAATCGTCTCCACCACGTTAAGCGTATGGAGGGTCGTCAACACCAGATGGCCCGTATCGGCTGCTGTCAGTGCGATTGACATCGTCTCAAGATCGCGGACCTCACCGATCAGGATGACATCGGGGTCCTGACGAAATGCGTGCCGCAAAGCCGAAGCAAACG
>DAOWIM010000226.1 GCA_030640905.1 bacterium | reverse complement strand
CGTGATAATCTGTATGGCGTCTATTTTGTCCGGAGTTCCATCTATACCGGTTCTCCGGCTTTTCGCATGCTGACTGCATCGTTGGCCCAGTCGCTCTCGGCGGCGTATCATATCAAATGGCACGAAACAAAATTGTCCTCACTTGAACATCAGCTTATGACAAAAGAGGCGGAGCTTGGTGAACAGACAGGTTCGGAGAAACTCGACGGTAGCAGCATCCTGGAGCTTGTTAAGTGTCGCAACTCCGAAGAAATAGTTCCCCGTGTTATCTGTGCAATCAAAGATGATCTCAAGATTGAAAGTGTCGCCTACGCTTACCAGTCGAAAGATGATACCAGCAATCTCCGGTTATTCATGGACGGTGTGGAAATGAGATTGGCGCCGCCCGGCGGAGATGCCTTTTTAGGAGCGCTCAAGGCTGTTGACCAAGGGGAGATGTGTGAGCTTGCTTCCCTTGCAGAGACTGAAGACCCGGTCGGGGAGTGGGCCGCCGAGCTTCTGAAAGCGGGTTTGGAATGCCTTTCGCTCTATCCGCTCTCTTCGACTCGTTCGGGTTTGCTCGCCTGGAAAGGCAATCACACTGAGTCCACCATGAAGCGGCTAGCGACATTAAGGAGTCATACCGTTGAGTTGGTTGACAATGCTGAATCATACGAACTGGCCCACCAGCTTTCGTTTACAGACGCCCTGACCGGTTTGGCCAATCAGCGGTATCTCTTCAAGCGTCTCGATGAGGAACTGAGCCGTGCCAAACGGTACCAGAGAAATCTTGGCCTGATTTTCTTTGCCCTTGACCAGTTGAAGATCATCAATGACAATCACGGCCACCTGGCCGGAGATGCCATTTTGCGCCAGATGGGTGACATTTTGCGTAAGTCGATCCGCAGTATCGATATCATTGCTCGCTACGGTGGTGACGAGTTCTGTATTCTCATGCCGGAGGTCGATGCTGAGACATGCGTAAAATTCATGCAGCGACTAAAGACAGGGGTGGCCGAATCAAGATTCTGTATCGACGATGACAATCTTGAAATTGGGTGTACTGTTTCGCTGGGAGCGGCTATTTTCCCTCAACATGCCGATGACCCCAAATCGCTGATGCACAACGCCGATATGGCTCTGCTTCAGGCCAAGGATACGGGGCGCAACCGGTTTGTTCTCTTTGAACCGGAGCAGGCTTGAAAAGGGTGAGATTTTTTAGTCTTTACAGCGTATAACGGTAAGTCTTATATTAAATTCTAAATGAGCTGGAAGATGTGCCGATCTCTGTATATAAGCTCTTTAAGGAGACATACTTAGCCATGGAAAAAAGGCTTGTAATACTCGTGCTTGCCAGCTTGATCATCAGTTTGATCATTGTAGTGCCGGCGACAGGTGAGGAATATCGAATTGGTCCGGAAGATGTGCTGGAGATAAAATTCTGGCAGGACCCGGTATTCAATACCCAGACACGCGTGGGGCAGGACGGAATGATTACCATTGATATCATTGGGAAGATACAAGCAGCCGGAAAAACTACCAATCGGTTACAGGACGATGTTGTCCGCCAGATTGCGCGTCTGAATAATAAAATATCCCAGGCCGTGGTGATCGTGGTGGAGTACAACTATAATCACTTGTTCGTTACCGGTCAGGTCAAGGGACCCGGCAAATTGACCTTCGAAGAAATTCCCGACCTGTGGACAATTATCAATGAAGCCGGTGGTATCACCGGGGTCGGCGATCTCAGTCGGGTGACGATTGTGCGAGGTGGGGACAAAGCAGGCCAAGTGGAAGTAGTCGATATTCGCGAGGCGATATCTTCAGGCCGACTCAACCAGTTGCCTAAAATCGAAAGGCAGGATACAATCGAAATCCCGCGGGTGGCAGCTGGGTTGCAATCGCCTGATCTGGCGGCGGCATCGGAGCGCCGCGATGTTATTTACGTGCTTGGTGCGGTCAACAGGCCGGGGGCGGTCAAATTCGAGGAGAATCTTGATATCCTTGACGCGCTGGCTCTGGCCGGTGGTCCTTCGGCGAATGCCGACTTGAAGAAGGTGAAGGTAATTACCAAGGACGGGTACTACGCTCAGTCGTTGCAGATGAATCTTGAGAAGTATTCAGAAACCGGAGCGATGCCGAGGTACGTGATGCATCGCGAGGATTCATTCCTCATACCTGAGAAGAAGGGTGGCTTCCTTGGCATTGGACTGGGGAGTGCCGCCGCCGCTGTAGGCTTGGTTTCATCAGCTATTCTGATTTATACACAATTGTCAAGAGACAATAATCGCTAAGGGGATTGATTTGAAGCAGGTGGTCACAAAAGAGTCACAGAAATCAATTAGCCTTCGCGAACTGGTCAGGATTGGCCTCAAGCGCAAGTGGATGATTGTCATACCGGTTATTCTGGTGATGGCCATAGCTTACGGTAGTTCTCTACTAATGACACCCCGGTATAGTTCTTCAGCTATCATCTGGATCGACCGCCCCTCCAATGTGTCCAGGGACCTGGCGGCACTGCTTGGAGGCGATCAGCCCACCAGCCGCAGTAGTCGTGCTCAGAACCTGAGGGCTCTTGAGAACGAGCTCAAGTCCCAAATGTATCTTTATCAAGTGATTCAGAATCTGAATCTTGACGATGCCCCCGAGATCACCAGAGAGGCTGCCAAACTCCATGACAAGACTCCTAATTTCAGCCTGGAGCAGATCAAGTTTGAGCTGTTGGTTGACCAGTTGCGCGATCAAATCAGCCTGAGGTCGGTGGGCCATAATCATATCAAAATTACTGTTGAGTCCGAGAGCCCCCTGCTTGCCCGCGATATGGTGGATAATCTGGCGAAGATACTGGAGGAAGAAAAAACTCGCTACGAACTCGGAAAGATTCTCGATAATCAGAGTTTCGCCGATGAGCAGTTAAACAAGAGGGAAGACGACTACCAGGAGGCCGTTGATTCGCTCACGGCGGCTCAGTCACGATTGGTCCTGAGGAGTTTGCCCGAAAATATTTCCTCCGAGAAAAATCGCCGCGACATTTTATCAGACATAGACAAGGCCCGATTTGAGATAGCCGACTATCAGAAAGAAGCGCGCAACTGTGAAAGTAGGCTTAGCGCTGCCGGAATTGACACCCCTCGGTTGAGACGCACTGAAGCTGGCGCCGATTTGAGGGCCAATGTCGATCAACAGGTCTCAACGGTGGTTGACATGATGGAAAAATATCCCTGGAATGCTCAGAATGTTATCAATGTTAATATCCGCATTAACGACAATCTCAGGTTGCTTGAACTTGAAATAGCCGAGTCTATAGACCAGCAGTTCGCCGCACAGTCAGTAGAAAACAGGGAGACGTTGAAAAATCTTTTTATCACCAGAGAACACATTGGCGTTCTTAGTTCAAAAGTGACCAAATTCGAACGGTCTATTGCCAGGATCGAGGAGCGTATCAACGAGATTCCACGTATTCAGGCAGAGATTACTGAGCTGGGAAACAGGGTTGCCGATGTACGACGTTACCGTGACGTTTTCAAGACCGAAGAAACTACGGTGGAGATCAGGTCGGAGCGGCTTAGAGAGAGAACAGTCTATCGTATCATCGAACCGGCCCGGATTCCTCTGATCCCCATTTGGCCCAATCCAAATAAAATACTGGTGCTGGGGTTGGCTCTGGGTATGGTCCTCGGTGGCGCGGCGGTAGTTGCCGCAGAGTTGTTTGATAATTCTTTCAAGAAAGTTGACGATGTTGAGCGGGAACTTGACCTGCATGTGCTGGCCACGATTCCCCGAATGGAGCACCTCAAGATTAGGTAATCGTAATGGAAACGTATCGATTGAGTAGCAGGTTGATTGAAGATGACACTGAATATCTCATCCAGACAGATCGCGACGAGGGCCGGTGTCAGGTAGCTTCGACTGTTTTTATCAATGGCCGTCCGGTCGAACGAATTGAAATTCCGCATCCCGACGAGTACCGTCCCGATCAGCTACAGTTGTTGGTCAAAGAAAAACATGATGAGAAAAAGCACGAGGTCGAGCAGCTCCTGGAGGCGTATACTCGGGTTCGAGGCGAGAGTGATCCGGAAACTATGTTTCATCTTGCCACCGCTTTTTATTTCAAGGGATTTCTCGATGAGGCCCGCAGCCTCCTTGTCGGTGTTACGTCAATTAGCGTCGGTTATCATGAGGCGTTTCATTTTCTAGCCATGACGGAAACGGCTTTGGGAAATAGCACCGAGGCGGTGCAGGCGGCTTCGAAAGCCGTTGCACATTGCCCGGAGTATGCCGACTATCGCAATGGTCTCGGGTGTGCTTACATGGCTGCCGGATCGTACCGCCAGGCTGTTGAGCAGTTTCAGGAAGCGGTCAATCGCAATCTCTATTACGGTGAAGCCTATTTCAACAAGGGGTTAGCGCTGGTGGCCAATGCCCTTGATCAGAGCGACACCGGATTGATGGCGGATGTGATATCACGTTCGACAGACTGTTTCAAGAAGGCGGCAGTAATCAGTACTGAATTTGACAGCGCCGATTTCCGCTCAGCGGTCAGAGCGCTGCAGGAGACCGACCTAAAAGTAGCCCTCGCTCAATTGACAGCCGTTCGAGAGACGGTGCGTCAACGTCAGCACCGTAGACAGGTCGCTTTCCACATGAAGCATGTGCTGCATCCCAACTGGATCAACGAGGGTGAGATCGACAGCCGGGCGACAGAGTTGGAAAGCCAACTGGTGGCAAATCCCAACTACGCCGATCTGCATACCGAACTAGCTCGCTGCTACCTTGAGAAGGCAAGAATAGTCTGGGAAAAAGCGCTTGATCGCTACCGGAAAGCTCTTCAGGTCAATGCTTCGTTGGCAGAAGCCAAAGAGACGCTGGTTGAGGCAGAAACCGCCTACCGGGCGATTGGCGATGTGCTGGATAATCTGGCAAAAAGGAAGTAGAGGATATTAGTGGCCCGCCGTTACTTGTCTCTCATTGATTACTACAGCCCCGAGGCGCCGTTTGCTACAGAGTTCCGCCGACTGTTGCATCGCCTGCGCAACAACCACGACGAGAAAGAACTGAAGAGCCTTTTGATCACCTCGGCGACGCTGGCGGAGGGTAAGTCAACCACGTGTTCTTTTCTTGGTATCACTGCGGCTGTCCACAAGGGCCTCAAGACGTTGCTGATTGATTGCGATATGCGAAGGCCGAACCTCAACCGGCTGTTAAATGTCGATCGTGACTACGGGTTGGTGGAAATTTTGTCCGACGGTTTCAATGCTATGGACGCTATCAAGAAAACGGGCATTGACAAGCTTGACATTATTACCAGTGGCCGCCAGCCTGGGAATCCTTCGACGGTGTTCGACGCTGAGGCTATCGGGACAATTATTGAAGAGATGAAATTCTACTACGACCTGATCCTGCTGGATTCACCCCCGGTTATACCGGTGTCGGATCCGATGCTTCTTTCACCGAAGGTCGACGGATTGTTACTGGTGCTTCGAGCCGGTTCGACTCAGAAAGAAGTTGCCCAGCGTGCCCTTGATATTCTTGACTCTACAAGCTGTCG
>DAOWIM010000163.1 GCA_030640905.1 bacterium | reverse complement strand
TTCACCGCCGGTCGAGGAATTTCGCCTCGCCCCGAAGATTTACGTTTAACAATCTTCTTAGCCCAATCTACAAGACCAGCCAGAAAAGGCAACAGCTATTTACAATTAAATTGGATTGTAGCAGAGTTGGTAGTGGCAGTTTTTCAGCACACCAAGTCGGCGACCAGAGCTTTGATATCTTTGAGGTGGAACGGTTTAGCCAGGACGCGTTTTATGCCTTTAGCCTTAACCTCGTCCTCATTCAACTGAGTACCCCAGCCGGTGATCATAGCGACCGGCAAACCCGGCAATTTCTCATGGACAACTCTTGCCAAATCAAGGCCCGACATCCCCGGCATCCCGAGATCAGTTATCAGCAGATCATATTCGCCGTTGGCAATCTCTTCCAGCGCGGCATAAGCATCGCAACATGTCGTTATCTCATGACCGTCCATCTGGATCATATCTGAGAGGACTTCCCTGATTTGCTCGTCATCATCGACAATCAACACCCTCCGTTTTGCCGGGATTTGAATCTTGCCGGTAATCTCAGACGTATCTTCAACATTTACTTGATGAGGAAAAGCGATTGTGAAAATCGCGCCGTGGTCCTCGTTGTCTGAAACCAGTACAGTACCACCGTGACGAACAACAACTCCGTGGACGATAGCCAGACTCATTCCTGCCCCGCGCTGCTCTTTGGTCGTAAAGAATGGATAGAAAATGCGGTCGCGATTAATCGACGCCACCCCGGAACCCTGATCGCTGACTGAAAGCTGGTAACCTTTTTCATTGCTGATCAGAGCAATTTCGACCGTGCCATTCTCGGGAGAATGTTCGACAGCATTATCAAGCAGCTTATCCAGAATCAACCTGAGATCAGGCTCAAATCCGGAAATAACCGCATCTTCACAGCAACAGGAAATAACAACCTCGACCCCACGAGCATCAGCCATCTCGCTCCACTTACAGTCGGTATCGGCCACTACCTCGCTGACCACGCGGACAAGATCGGTCGCCTCAAAATCTTTCGATTGGGCCGCCGAGACAAATTGCTGAATACGCTTGATCGTATCAGTAGTGGGGATGATTAACTCTTCGATCAGGGCCAGGTCGCGCTGGTGGTCTTTGTCGCTCAGTTTTTCCCGAAGCAACTGGATACGCCCAATCACACCACCGATAGCATTATTCAATTCATCGGCAACCCCGGTAGTCATGTCGGTCAGCGCTGCCATCGTCTCAAAATTAGCCAGTCTTGCCGATGATCGCCTCAACAAGCGATTAGCCTTCCTGATATTCCGAATAAGGAGGGCGTTGGCGATAACGGCGCGAGCGAAACACCCAAAGATCATCAGCAGTTCACGATCGAGATCGGCCAGATTCTCGCCCCCCTCAGTCCAGATGACCATAATGATCTGCTGTCTCTCGGCGGGTGAAACGCTGACTGCGACCACCGATCTATCGCGACATCTGAGAGGACTACTGAGATCAACGACCCTGTCACTTCCCAGAAGATCGGACACCTCGGAAACAGTCGCGCTGTCAAACAGACTGAGAATTCCCAGCGGCGGTTCCACCTTGCCGTTTCTGCCGGCTGTGGCTCCAAATGAGAATCGTCCGGTGCTTCTCTTTCGTTGAAGCAGGCAAGCCCCCTCGACCGGCAGGACGTTTACGACCTGATCAGCGATGTGCGCCTGAAGGTCCCGGAATTTAGTTTCGGTAAGGGGAATATCAAAAAGCTCAGTCAGTTCCGGCAGGCGCAGGAAATATCGTTCCGAATCGCGCAGCATCTCGGCCATAGCGATAACTCCGGCCATCACATTTGCGGCTCTGGCGAGGTTGTTCGGCGCCCCTTCCGCAAATGATGCCGGCTCTTCAGACCAAAACGCAATCACCACCATCCGAATTGCCTCGACCGAATCATCTACGTAACGATAGACATGGTTATACTTATTGGCGACGGCAAATCTGGATTCATCGGAGTGAGCTTCACCGGGGTGAGCTTCATCGGAGTGAGCTTCATCAGAGTGAGCTTCACCGGAGTGAGCTTCATTGATCTTCTCGACCATTGACGGAGTTGTCGCAAGCTCATCAATCCGGTCATTCGCACAATTTTGCCAGTGGTATTCCAGCAAACCGAATTCGGTCGGACCATCTTTCTCTCGGCAACAAACCGCCACCGGCACAAGTCCGTCACTGGCTTCCCGCTGGTAAAAAACAGCCAGGCAATCTGCGCTCAGCAATTCAGCACAGAGATCAGCACACCGGTCGATCTGTTTGATGACAACGCCGGTGCGATCATCTTTTCGCAATTGCAGGTATTGCCGTATGTGGTAAGCCGAGCCGCGCTTCATGTTAACGTCGTTTCCCCCTGTAATGACAGTTCCGGTCCAACTTTCAGTGTGTTTGTTCAACCACGTTCTCGCTGATCCTCGGACTAGTCCGCGCCCTCCACGGGGTCTCAGCCGACTGGGTAGACGATTGCATCCGGTGCATTGACAAACCAAGAGCCCCGGCTATCGATGTTGCATAGCGAATATCGCCCTGGTCGTAACGGTATCGATCCCAACTTCTGGCCTCGGCCAGACCAATGATACCAACTACCCGACCATCGAGTTTGACCGGCACCAACAAAGCTGACTTCATCTCCGGGAAAAAGGCCTGGCATCTCTCCGATTCAATCATCGGATTGGCCGTGTCTTCCTGATTGATCATCATCACGCGACCGTTATCCGATACCAATTGATGATACGGCATCAACGACAGAATGAGGTGACCATCGGGCGGAGCAACTACATCCATCGATTGTTGCAATACCATCGCCTTAGACTCAAGGAAATTACCGCTGGCATCAATAGTTCCAATCCGAACCATCGTCGTCTTCAACTCGTCAGCCAGCATAGTCGCAGCCCTCCTGAAGATACTCTCAGAGCTTTCCAACCGGCTGATTTCTTCCAGGAAGCGATTGATTCGGTCGTGGCGTCTCTCACGGCGACGCAGTTCAAACCGCATACTTTCCGATGACAATGCCTGCGCCAGCGAGGTTGAAATCATCCGTAATGTGTCCATCCCGAGACGATCAAAAGCCCGTCTGGATCGGCTCCCCAACGCCAGCACTCCCTCCACTGAACCATCCTGCAACAACGGAACCAGCACAACAGAATTCAAGGAGCTGTTGACGATCATCGTATCAATGTCGCTCAATGAATCACCGGTGACATTGTTTCTTATTGCGGGCTGACCGACCGAAAGCAACGGTTCCAACTGCGCCATGAATGTTTCGTAGTCAAGCCCCTTCTCTTTTAGCAGGGTACTATTGGACCCGACCGAAAAACGATGCACCTGCCTGCGGTTGGTCAGCACCGTCAGGGACATATAATCAAAGGCGAGAATACTCTTGAGTTGGCGGGCGATCTTGATTGTACAGTCGCCGACCCCTCGTTTTAGATCGATAGCCGCTACAAACCGACGCCAGCAATCCTCGCGGTTGGCCAGATGTTGAGCCATGGCGTGAAGTTTGCGATAATCAATAACCCGGGCCACCACCTCGCCGGCCATCTTCAGGTCGGCTCTGGCCTCGGCAGATAATTCCGTTTCTCCATTAAGCAGAAACATCGCCGCCGTCCGTCCATTCACTTCGACCGGAACGATTGCCTGCGGTCGCTGATCTTCATCGGGCCATTGGCGCAGGAGCGCATCGGTATCAAGCAAACCTTGATCGCTCCACCCAACGCGGGCAGCAAGGTCGGTCAAAAGAGCGGCTACCGTCGTTTCGCTGGCGGGTTTTCCAGATGAGTCCAGTTGTATGAACACCCGTCGTCGCTGGGAGCAAAGAAATACTTCGCCCCGATCTAACCGACAATGGTCAACCATCATCTGCGCCGCCTGCGACAACATGGACGGTGTGTTGGTATCCAGTGCAGCCAATTGCTCCATCTTTTTGATCAGTTCGAGATGGCCAAGACGCTCTTCGGCAAAACGCCGGTAGGTTCGAGACAGCGGCAACCAATGGGATATGCCGCTGACGGTCAGAACACAGCCAACAATGACACCGATCCAGTTTGTTAGCCGAAAGAAAATCGGCTCGGAGAGAAATGGAACAACCGCGAACAGACCGATACCATGATACATGCGAGCCAGCGATACCATCGCCAGCACCACCAATCCGCCGACTATATTGTAATAACCCTGCCTGTCTTCCTGCTTGAGCTGTTTTTCAAACCGCGAAACCAGCGTCAACACAACCAGAAAAAAAAGCGCGCATAAAACATCCAGAAGTTCGGCACTCATAGTTTCCTCCACAGCGCCTCCACTCGAAAGGTAAATCCATACTATCAATACAATTATCGGCAGTTCCAGGCTCACCCCTTAGGAACCGGTCGGGGCCACCATAAATGGTCACAATTTCAGACCAGTCCCAAATGTTGGGAAGGTTGCCCTGCATATGGGAAACATCCCCCATCTCCGGCGAATTAACGCCCAAAGTGTCCGTTTAGCTGAACCCCATAACCTCCTGTCAGACTGCCTCTTGTGCGTCGCCATGCAGCCCGGCACTGCAGTTGCGTAAGAGACAGCTAAAGATGAACCACAAAGTTATTATCCCGAGTTTGGACGGGAGGAGGAGCAAATGTTTAGAAAGTTTACCACTGGAATCATCGTCGCGGCCATTCTTTCAATATCCTGGGTGGGCTGCTCGGATGATACAACAGAAATCATCACCAGCGGCGGTTCCACCGGTCTTACCGTCACCGGCGCTTCGGAGTATTTCCCGCTGACCCCAGGCTACAGTTCGATGTATGAGGTTGTGAGCGAAGGAACCAGCGAGGTTGTCACCTATACGGTTGGTAAAGAAGTGGCCTTCTCCGGCGGAACAGCCCGGGAGTGGATTTCTTATCGACCATCGGTAGGTTACGATACCGGCTATTTTCAGGCAACATCCATAGCCTTGTATTACTTCTCGACTCTGACTTCCGATCCGGAGAAAATCCTACAGTTACCCCTCACTGCGGGCCAGACCTGGGTACGAAGCGACTACTCAGCTTCCACCGACGACAGCGTGGTGACGATTTTCGACAAGTTCTATGTCTACCCCGACACCAACCAGGTAATCAATCCAAAAGAAGATGATACCGGCGACGGGTATGCCAAGAACTACCCAACCGCTGGGCAACTGAGTATGTCGGTGGAGAAAATTGAGCAAATCCGACTGAACAACGGTGCCGTCTATAGCGGTTCGGTCAAGGTTTTCAACCAGAACACTAACAACACCTACAATATCTACTGGTTTGCTCCGGGAATCGGGTTGGTGAAGTACATCATGGGCGCTGCTACAGCCGCAGGCACAGCCGGTAGCGAAATCGGCGAACTGCACAGTTGGGGTTATTAGCAACGCAGGTAAGTAGAGACCAAAACAATCAGACCGGCCATCACCAGTGGCCGGTTTTTTTTATCCAAATAGATCGGGCTTGGTAGCGCGACCGTAGTTCTTGAAATGACGCTTGGCAACACTGTCAAGCAATTCGATACCGTGTATACGAACAAACTGTCGGCCCGCCTGATCAACATGCGCAGCCGCACCTCGCGGGATATCCATCCCATATTGATCCGAAAGCGAATCGACCGCCCGGATAAAAGCTGCCCGGGCCAGAATTGATGCCGCCGCCACCTGTACGATCTCCTCCCCCTGGGTCAACTGACGAATGTCTATATCGACTTTCCGTCGCCTCAACTCCCCCTCAATAAGTTCCGCCTTGCCAAACTTGTCAGAGATTGCTCGATCAACATCCTGGCTCTTTACCAGCGCCTCGATTGCCTCGGCATGCCCCCACGCCAGCAGTTTGTTCAGGTTACGTATTTCCTGATACCGACGGTTGTATTCGTCGGGAGCGATGGCAAGGATAAAATGCGGAAATCGTTCGCGGAGTTCGGTATCAATTGCCAGCAGACGGTTCTGGGAGATTCGCTTGCCGTCACGAACGCCGATCTCTTTTAGATATGGGACATCGGTGTTGCTGGCAAGAAACGATGCCACCACGAGGGGACCAAAAAAATCCCCTTTCCCCGATTCATCGACACCGATGATCGAAATTGGTGTCGGCATTGATCAGTTAGCGCGCTCCAGATAATCGCCGGTCCTGGTATCGACCTTGACCTTGTCGTTCTCCTTCACAAACGGCGGGACCTTTACCTGAAGACCGGTTTCCAGCTTGGCTGGTTTGGTGACGTTGCTCACCGTATCCCCTCTGGCGGATGGCTCGGTCTCAACTACCGTCAGGATTACCGAGGCTGGAAGCTCAACAGAGATCGCTTCGCGATCGAGGAAGACGACTTTGTATTCTTCATTTTCCAGCAGATACCACCGGGCATCACCGAGGTTGTCCATCGGAATCTCTATCTGCTCGAAATTTTCGCTGTCCATAAATGAAAACGCGCCGCCGTTTTCATAAAGATACTGCATGCGGCGGAATTCCATATCAGGAGGTTTAAAGGAGTCATTCGATGAGAACACTTTCTCAACAACAGCGCCAGTCTTAATGTGCTTCAGCTTTGTCCTGATATTTGCTTTTCCCCGCCCCATCTTGAAGTGCTGGAATTCGACGACGTAGTATGGCTGGTCATCGACAATAATTCGCAGACCTCTTTTGAAGTCAGATGGTGAAAACATATTACCTCCAGTTAAATCGGTCTCCAATATAGCAAAAACCGATTTTAACCCAAGGGAATTTTGCCTGTTTTGATCAATTGATCCTGATTTTTGGTCGAGGCCGCTTCAATTGGCAGTCTGACTGTAAACTCTGTCCCCTGCCCCACCTCCGATGTAACGGAAAGATGCCCACCGTGGAGGTCGATAATCTTAGCCGCCAGTGGCAGACCAAGTCCATTGCCGGAAGGACGCGAAGAAAAGAACGGCGTGAAGATCATCTCTAAGTTCTCCGGCGGAATCCCACAGCCAGTATCAATGATCCGAACGACCTGGTGACCGGCGCTTTCTTCCAACTTGATCGTAACGCTGCCTGATTGATCAACGCAGGCATCTACGGCGTTGTCAATAATATTGCCGAGCGCCTGTTTTAGCAAGAGGGCGTCGGCCTGAATCGTCCCCCCTATGCTTCCCATAATGTTGATCTCAACAGCGCTGTCAACTCTGGCACGCCGGGAAGCTACAACTTCGGCCAGTAGTTCCTGCACCGATATGGCGGTCGCGTCAGGATGCAACGGTCTGACAAAAACGAGGAATCTCTCAATCAGCATCTCCGCCTCGTGAGCTTCCTGATCAAGCGATTCCAGCGTTGCTCTATCCAGCCCGCTCTTCTCCATCCGCTTGCCGATCAGTCGGCTGAAACCCACTATCGCTCCCAGAGAGTTGCGTAACTGATGAGCCAGCCCGCCAGACATTTCACCGAGAGCCGCCAGCCGATTTTGCGTTTCCAGTTCATCCCGCAGACGACGAACCTCAGTCAGATCGTTAATTAGCAGGGACCAACCAACCGGCAGATCAATCTCGTTGGTCACCGCCGAGACGGTGACGCCAAGGTAGAGCCGATCACCCGAGCCGGAATGAGTTTCATACTCGGTGTATGCCCGTGGGTTCTGATCTTTCAGGCATGCCGAAATTAGCTCCGTCAGCCGCTCACAGGGAGCCAGCAGGAGATAATAATCAGCGCCGAGATGGCCGGTTGATACAATACCGAGAATTTTTTCCGCCGCAGTGTTTACCGAGAGCACCCGCCCGGTGTTGTCCAAAGTTATGACGCCCGAGTCGGTCGAACTAAGGATATACTGGTTGAATTGTTCCAGCGAATCAGCTTTGCGACGGATAGCCTCGTTGAGCTTGAGCAGTTCTCTCTCCTTGGCTCTTAGCTCGTCTATAATCTTTTCATAATCGTCGACAACAGCACGGACACCATCTTCGTCATTTTCGACCGAACGGCCCGCCTTGATCGCCTTTCTTTGAATCCGACGGAACGGTGCAAAAATGTACCGCAACAACAGGACGTAGATACCTGCAACGACCAGAGTAGCCAGGATACTGACATAAAGAATGTTGTTGCTGGCCTCCTCCAGATAGCCCAGTACCGAAGCCTGCTGGGAGAGAGCCAGCAATCGATTGCCACGCATACCGGCCAGAGAATAAAGATAGTAGAATTCTCCTCTGTCTCCCTCGCCGATAGTATGTAACTCCAGGTCAAGCAATCGGCGCGCCATCTTCTCGCCTTCTCCAGCCCGTAGTTTTGCCGAGACAGTCGCCAGCCACTGATCACGAGCTTCGCTATCATCGGACACCGGTCGTAGTGGAAGTAAGGCTATCGATGTTAGTTTCAAGTCCCGCTTGAGTTGACTCATTTGATCTACCGTAGGGGCACCGATAGTGCTACCTTCGATTGTTCGTGCTGCGGTAACCGCGGCGTTGTGCAAAGCCGCTACCGTCTGAACACGGAGATGGGATCGAGTCAGGTAGACCGTATAGTTGACAGCAAAATTCAGGAACAGCAGTATGAAAATGATTACCAGCAATCCGAGATGCACCTCGGACTCAAATTTGTATTGGGGCTTCTTCATGGTCCTGTAAAGATTATCGGTAAAAAACGCTCGATTTGGAGAGATACTGGCTTAGTTTCCGGGCAGGAAATTGGCAATATAGAAACCGATTATCTGGTCACCATAGATAATCGCGACCATCGCTGCAGCTGCCAGAAACGGCCCGAACGGAACCACCCGCTCCTGCCTGAGTTTAGCGGAAAAAGCCATCAGCACAAGCGACACAACCAGCCCGATACAGGCTGAAGCCATGAAAACAAAGACAACTTTCTGCCAGCCAAGAAAGGCACCGAGCATCGCCGCCATCTTGATATCTCCCCCGCCCATCGACTCCTTCTTGAAGAGAAAATCACCGAGCAGAGCCACCAGATATAACGCTCCGCCGCCGACCAGAAGTCCGATAGATGCCTGGGCAATTCCTATTCCCCCGGGAAGCAGAGAGATTCCCAGGCCGATAACCATCCCCGGCAAGGTGATCACATCGGGAATGATCTGAAAATCGAGATCGATAAAGAAGATGCACAAGAGCACCGACCCCAGAAAAGCAAAAACCCCGAACTGGAGGGAGAGGCCACACTGCCAGTAGAAATAGACAAAGAACAGAGCGTTCAGAATCTCCACCAGAGGATACCGAGCAGAAATGCTTGCACCGCAGAGACCGCACCGGCCACGGAGAAAAAGATAGCTGAGAACAGGTACGTTATGGTACCAGCGAAGTTGACCTTTGCACTGCGGACAAACCGACCGGCTGGCCAAAAACCGCACCTTACGTGGAACCCGATAGATCACCACATTCAGAAACGATCCAATCGCCAAACCGACCAGACCAATCAGGATATAGATCAGTGCTGTCATAACAATACTATTATCGGAAAGATTGAGATTAACTCAACTCACCCAGGAGATTCATCACCAGAGCCGTCGCTGTCGGAGCTGCGTTTTCGGTGCGCAGTATTCGTTCCCCCAGTGAAACCAGAGTATAGCCGGCCTTAACCGCCGCCTCAAGCTCATCTTCAGAGAACCCGGCTTCCGGCCCCAACAACAACGACACCCGTCTGGGCTTCTGCCCGGCAAGAATATCGTTGAGGGTCTCCCTGCTCGCCGACGGATGAAAAATGAGATTGATCGAATCAGTTTCGGTTTCGCTTAGATAATCGGAGAACTTTGTCGGCACCGTAACTTCGGGTCGATACGACCGACGACACTGCTTGATAGCCGCCAGCGCAACTTTTTCCAACCGAGTACGGCGACTGCGACCGCGACGAGGGTCCTCAACTTTAACCATCGATTTCTCTGTAAGCAATGGTACGAAACGCTTGACACCAAGTTCGGTGCCTTTTTCAACGACAGTGTCAAACTTGGAACCGCTTGAGAGACCGGCGGCGAGCGTGAGAATGACAGCCGGTTCACCGAAGTTCCGCACTTCCGCATGCAGACGTACTTCCACCGGTTTCCTCGGTCCTACCCTTGAGATCGTCCCTCTCCAAGCGGAGCCGAGCCCATCAATCACAATAACCTGAGCGCCGAGAGTGAGCCGCATCACGCGGGTAGCGTGGCGGGATTCATCGGCTGACAGCGAGACATCGTCCCCTTCAAACGACTCGGGAGGGGCATAAAAAACAGGCGGTTCCACGATTTAGTCTCGAACCACTATGAACGAAAACCATTCGTTCTCGTTAACGGTTTCATAGTTGTCAAGCCCAGCTTCTCTAAGAGCAGCCGATACTTCCGGAAGGTCCGGCTCGAGGAGACCAGATAGGATCATCGTGCCACCTTTTGCAACCAGCGCGGCCAATTGCGAAATTCGCGGCAGGATGACGCTCTTGATTATGTTGACAGCTACAAAGCCGTACGGTTCATCGTTCTCACATTGTTCCAGTGAACCGAGGATTACTTCGTGGGGAGCTTTCACTTTGTTGATCACAAAATTCTCGTTGGTGTTATCCACCGCGGCAATATCATAATCAATCGCTTTGATATATGTAGCGCCCATCCGGTCGGCCAAAATCGAGAGCACGCCCGAGCCACAGCCAACATCCAGAAATCTCCCCGGCCAGTTGAAACGTCCGCGAATGAGACGCAAACAGGTCCGGGTCGTTTCGTGACTACCGGTACCAAACGCCATCTTCGGCTCGATAATGATATCCTGCTTGATACCGGCGGGGACCTCCGCCCAGGGTGGACGAATCAGAACGTCGGGATCGACACGAATTGACTTGATCGATTTTTTGTACTGCTCGGTCCATTCCAGATTCCTGATTACTTTTCTCCGGAGCGCAGGAACGCTCGGCATTTCCTCTCCCACCAGCTCGGCCAGATAGCCTCCGAGCTTGACGACATAATCTTTATCGTCACTGGTCGGAACGTAAAATGCGATTGACGTCAGAGAGCTACCCTCTTCTTCTTCCAAAACGAGACCTGAACAGATATTATCAATGATAAAATTGCATACTGCGTCGGAAAGCGTGGTTGGTACTTCCAGTCTGACTTCAAGGTAGGCATTCGGTTTTTCAGAGGAGTTGCTCATACGCCAAGAGTGCCTTTCAGTTTGTCCAGAAACGATTTTCCTGCTTTCGGTGGACGGAACGATTCGGATCCGGATAGCTCCTTCAGCAGTTTCTTGTCATCGGCGCTTAGTTTTGTCGGCACCCAGACAAAGACCCGAACAAGCTCGTCACCTTTGCCGTGACGATGCAGATGCGGGATACCCTTGCCGCGCAACTTGAAGACTTTTCCCGGCTGAGTCCCGGTGGGAATCTTGATCGTTTCCTCTCCGCTGAGGGTCGGAACGTTGATCTCTCCCCCCATCGCCGCCAGTGTGAACGAGATTGGAAAATCGCAGATAACATTGTCATCGTGACGCGTGAAGATATCGTGCTTCTTCTCATCGAATATGACAATCAGGTCGCCCGGTTCACCGTTATGAGAAGCAGCGTTGCCCATGTTTTCCAGTGTCATATAATTTCCGCTGGCCACACCGGGTGGAATCTTGATATCGACAGTCGAAGAACCGCGTACCCGTCCATCACCATTACAAAAGCGGCAGGCGTTGGCAATTATTTCGCCGGAACCACGACATACATTACACGGCTGCACCTGCTGAACGGTGCCGAGAAAAGTACGCGTAACCGTTCGCACCTGTCCGGCCCCCTGACACTGATGGCACGTACTCTTGGAGGAACCAACGGCAACCCCTGAACCGCCGCAAGTATCGCAACGAATCAGCCGTTTCACCTTGATAGATTTGGTAATACCGGTAGCAATCTCTTCGAGCGTTGGGCTGATCTGAATGCGGAGGTCCTCGCCACGATTTCTTTGGCGTCGCGCCCCTCCCGATCCCATGCCGAAAAATTCCTCAAAGATTGACCCGGAACCAAAGTCACGCATGAAAGCCCGAAGCGCATCGCTGACATCAAACCCACCACCACCGAAACCACCAAACCCCGCCCCCTGACCGAGCCCGGCGTGTCCGAACTGATCGTACGCCTGGCGCTTCTGAGCGTCCTTAAGGATCTCGTAAGCTTCGGTTGCCTCCTTGAAACTCTCTTCGGCCTGGTTGTTACCGGGGTTACGGTCGGGATGATACTTCAGCGCCAGTTTGCGATAGGCCGACTTGACTGCAGCCTCGTCGGCATCACGCCCGACCCCGAGTACCTCATAATAATCCCTCTTGCTCATGCGCTACGGCTTAGCTCTTGTCATCGTCGACGACTTCGAAATCGGCATCGACCGCTCCGTCCTTCGACTGACCCGGTTCGGTTTCAGCGCCATCGGCCGCCTGCTCGGTTCCGTCAGCCGCACCCGGCGCACCACCGGCGTCAGCCTCAGCCTGCGAAGCCTTGTACATCTCCTCGGCAATCTTGTGCGACGCAGCCATCAACTCTTCCTTGGCGGCATTGATAGTTTCCACCGACTCACTATCAAGAACGTCTTTGACCTTCTTGATGGCCTCTTCGACTTTTTTCTTTTCATCGTCGGATATTTTATCGCCGTGTTCTTTGACCGTTTTCTCCGTAGTATAGACAAGTTGATCGGCTTCGTTGCGCGCCTGGATCAGACCGGCCTTTTTCTCATCTTCCTCGGAGAACTTGTCGGCGTCGTCAACCATACGATTGATCTCCTCATCGGAGAGACCGGATGAGACTTCGATACGAACCGACTGCTCTTTCCCGGTCGCTTTATCCTTCGCCGAGACATGAACTATACCGTTAGCATCGATATCAAAGCCTACCTCGATCTGTGGCATGCCCCGGGGCGCCGCCGGGATACCGACCAGATCAAAACGACCAAGCGTACGGTTGTCGATAGCCATTTTCCGTTCGCCCTGCAACACATGAATCGATACCGCCGTCTGGTTGTCATCGGCCGTTGAGAATATCTGTGATTTCTTGGTTGGTATAGTTGTGTTGCGCTCGATCAGCCGAGTGTTGACACCGCCCAGCGTTTCGATACCGAGCGAAAGTGGAGTGACATCAAGCAGTACGATATCCTGCATGTCGCCCGCCAGAACACCACCCTGAATAGCCGCACCAACAGCAACGACCTCATCGGGGTTGACACCCTTGTGCGGTTCCTTGCCGAACAGTTCTTTGGTCAGTTCGATCACCTTGGGCATACGCGTCATCCCACCAACCAGAACAACCTCATCGATATCACCGGTCGACAGTTTAGCATCGGCAAGCGCGCGACGACATGGTTCGGCAGTACGCTGAATCAAATGATCGCAAAGCTGTTCGAACTTGGAGCGCGACAGAGTCAGGTCGAGATGTTTCGGCCCCGCCTGATCGGCGGTCACGAACGGCAGATTAATATTTGTCTGCATCGTTGAGGAAAGCTCGATCTTGGCTTTTTCGGCAGCCTCTTTCAGGCGTTGCAACGCCATTCTATCTTTGCGAAGATCAATGCCCTGCGTTTTGAGGAATTCTTCGGCCATCCAGTCGATCACACACTGGTCAAAATCGTCACCACCGAGATGCGTATCACCGTTGGTTGAGCGCACCTCAAAAACACCGTCGCCGATCTCAAGGATCGAGACATCAAACGTACCGCCGCCCAGATCGAACACAGCAATTTTCTGGTTGACGTTCTTCTGGAGACCGTAGGCCAGAGAAGCTGCCGTCGGTTCATTAATAATCCGCAACACTTCAAGTCCGGCAATTTTGCCGGCATCTTTGGTGGCCTGACGTTGCGAGTCATTGAAGTAGGCCGGAACAGTGATAACGGCCTGGGTAACTTCCTCGCCGAGATAACTCTCGGCTGCTTTCTTGAGCGCCTGAAGAGTCATCGCAGAAATCTCGGGCGGGGCATACTTTTGACCCTGAATCTCAATAAGGACCGCGCCCTTCTCGTTCTCGGTGACAACGTATGGTACGATCTTCTCTTCTTCGGACACTTCGTTGTGTCGCCGTCCCATGAACCGCTTGACCGAAAAGATTGTATTTTCCGGATTAGTCACAGCCTGTCGTTTGGCCGCCGCGCCTACCAGACGCTCGCCATCTTTTGCAAAGGCAACAACCGAAGGTGTCGTGCGCGAGCCCTCAAGATTGGGGATGACTACCCCTTCGTTACCCTCAAGAACAGCCACACACGAGTTGGTAGTGCCCAGATCGATTCCAATTATCTTACCCACGATCCAATTCTCCTTTTCTCTATATCAACAATACTCATTTTTTCGATTTTTCATCGTCACCGGCAGCACCTTCTTTGGCCATACCACTGCTGACCCCAACTTTGCTGTGTCGCAAAACTCGATCGCCCTGCCGATACCCACGAGTCATCTCAAGACAGACTATGCCTTCCTCGTACTCCTCGGTCTCCACTTGCATCATCGCTTCGTGAAGGTTAGGATCGAACGGTTTTCCGATTGCTTCGATAGGGGTTACATCATACTTCGTCAACAGGCCGCCAATCTGGTCAAAGATCAACCCGATGCCATCACGGAACGATTCAAGCGTCGTATTCTCGTCGGTATGCGAAAGAGCCCGCTGGAAATTGTCAACTATCTCAAGCAACTCCTTGAGAACTGCTCCGGTAGCATTGCTCTCAATCTGTCCATACTGTCGAGACACACGTTTCTTGTAGTTGTCAAACTCCGCTGCAGCCCGAAGAAGTTTGTCATCCAAACCGGCAATCTTATCCTGAAGACTCTCACCCGCATCCTCAGCCACTGCCTTGTCAGATTCATCCTCTGTTGCCTCGGCCTCGACCGCACTGTTGTCTAATTCTTCCTGATTATCCTCGGTCGGAGTCTGTTCGGCGTCAGCTACTTCCTCGCCGTTGCGTACTTCGACCTCAATCTCTTTCTTGCGGGCCATTGCTTATTCTTCCTTCTTGGTGTTGATCCCCGTAAGAGCCTCGGAGATTGTTCTGGCCGTATAATTAACAATTGATACTAATTTGCTGTACGGCATACGAGTCGGACCAATGACGCCGATCGTGCCGGTGATCTTGCCAACTTTGTAGGTGGAACTTACCAAAGAACAGTCGAGTATTTTGTGGAACTTACTCTCCCGTCCAATCGTGATAAATAATCCCTCCTCCGGAGCCTGTTCCAAAAACTCCGAGATGACGCCGCTATCACCGAGGATTTTCACAAGGTCCTGGATACGGCCGGGATCGGTAAATTCCGGTTGTCTGATCAGGTTATCCGCACCCGAGATATGAACATCGTCAGCCCGATGATCGTGCCATATTTTATCGCGCGAATCAACGACCATCTTAATCAACTTGCCCTCGCCGGAAACATCGGAGAGCCGCTGGGAAATCGTCTTGCGTATTTCGCCAAGTGTAAGACCGGAAAGACGTTCGTTAAGAAGTACTTCGACCTCGCGCAACGATCTCTCCGCAATCGACGTTTCAATCTCGATAATAACACTACGCGCCAACCCCGACTTGACCACCACCACCACCATGATTCGTTCGTCGGTGATTGGAATCAACTCAAGCCGCTGCAGGATACCTTCTTCAAATCGCGGAGCAATACTAACGCCCAGTTGCTGGGTGATGTCCCCAAGAATCTTGCACGTCTGGCCGAGAATTTCGCCAATCCCTCTACCGTCACGAAGGAGACCGTCGCGGATCATTTGTTTCTCCGGCTCACTGAGAATCTCCGGTTTGACCAGATAGTCGACGTAAACCCGGTAACCCAAGTCTGTCGGGATTCGTCCTGCCGAGGTATGCGGCTGCTCTATCAACCCGAGTTCCTCAAGGTCCTGAAGGGTGTTGCGAATGGTCGCCGATGATATCCCCATCTTGAACCTGTTGGCTATCACCCGCGATCCTACCGGATCGGCGGTTGATATGTAAAACGTAATCAGGTTCTGGAGGATACGTTTTTCTCGTTCTGTTAGATTCTCAAAGGCCACGCTAAATACCTGCTATTCAATGAACTGCCATAATGGCAGTCATCGTGTCAGTGCTTTATAATGTGTGGAATTTCTATCTCTAAGTCAAGGAAAAACGGGCATGCTCGCATTAAACGAGCATGCCCATTGATTTGCAAAAGATACACTGTTTCGGTAGCTAAACTACCGGATCGTTATCGCCGTTTCCGCTTCGTCGGTGAAGGTTTCGTCTTGGCCGGCTCGGTTTTCTTTTTGGTCTCGGTCGACTTCACCTTCTGGGGACTCTTCTCCCTGGCCGGAGCTTTCTTTTCTATCTTAGGGGCCGGTGT